>JAAFHS010000036.1 GCA_013298485.1 Rhodobacterales bacterium | reverse complement strand
GCAGGCGTCACACAATCGCTGCAGGTGGAACGCGCGCGCCAGCGGGCCAATGTGATCCGCCGCCTGGTCGAGGCCGATCTTGATGCCGATGGCACGGTCACGGGGGCCGAGGTCGGCATCATCGCGGGCGCGGCGGAGGCGCGGATCAGGGGCCGCATCATGCTGTCGCATGCGGCGGCCGATGCCGACGGCGATGGCCGCGTGACGGCGGATGAGGCGCGCGCCCGTGCCGATGCCGTGGCGATGGAGGCGGTATCGGACGCCGACGCGGCCCGCGCCATGGCGCTGATGGGCCTTGATCTGGATGCCGACGGGACCCTGACGCTGGCCGAACTGCGCGAGGTGGCCCGCCTGATGCAGGCGGCGGGCTGACCCCGGGGGCGGCCTCCGATCAAAACCCCACTCACCTCATGCCGGATGGCGCCTGCACCAGTGGCAAGCCCAGGTGCTTCCCTTCCCCTTACGGGCAGGGCTATCGCAGATGGACATATCGCAGGTCTCCGGCACCCTCCCTCCCCCACCAAGGGGGGAGGGAGGTGCCCTTCACCGACGTTTCACAGAAAGCCGAAGCTCGTCAGGTCAGATGATTTTTAGTATGTGGTTACCCTCCCACTGTGGGGGGAGGTTTTTGGGATGGGGAGATGGTTCTCCCCGGTCCCCCGATCACGGAATGTTTCAAAAGTGTTAACACGTGCCTGTGGATAACTCTGTAAGAACCTGATCTGTATACGAAATACATGTAAATTGACAGCCGTCAATTTCCGCACCTGTCCATCAGGCACCCTGACCCGCTGTTTGCCTCTCGCCCCCCGCCTGCGCAATGCCTATAAGACATGGCATCGCAGACCCGGAGGTGCCCCATGGCCGCAGAGCTTTCCCCCATCGACAAAGCCAAATTCGTGGCCGCCAAACGCGCCGTCGATTTTGTGGAAGGCGGCATGAAAGTGGGCCTCGGCACCGGCTCCACCGCCGCCTGGATGGTGCGCTGCCTGGGTGAACGCGTCCGCGAAGAAGGGCTGAAGATCCTGGGCGTGCCCACGTCCAGCCGTACCGCGGAACTCGCGCGCAAGGTCGGCATTCCGATCACCTCGCTTGATGATGCCAAATGGCTCGACCTCACCATCGACGGGGCCGATGAATTCGACAGCCATCTGAACCTCATCAAAGGTGGCGGGGCGGCACTCCTGCAGGAAAAGATCGTGGCCACCGCCTCTGACCAGATGATCGTGATTGCCGATGCCGCCAAAGAGGTGGCGCAGCTGGGCGCCTTCCCCCTGCCGGTGGAGGTGATCCCCTTCGGCTGGCAGACCACCAAGGCGCTGATCGAGGAAACGCTGGTCAGCCTTGATGTGCTGGGCCGCGACTGCACGCTGCGGATGAACGGCCAGACACCCCTTGTGACGGATGAGGCGAATTACATCGTCGATCTGCATCTCACCCGCATCGGCAATCCCCGCCAGCTGGCACTGGTGCTGAACCAGATCCCCGGCGTCGTGGAAAACGGCCTGTTCATCGACATCTGCGATATCGTCGTGATCGGCCATGGCGACGGGCGTGTCACCGTGCGCGATATCAATTCGGGCGATGACCATGATGACCGGGTCGACCTTGCCCCCGGCGACAACATCTTTGCGGATATGAAGGAATGACCTTTGACTACGATCTTTTCGTCATCGGTGGCGGCTCGGGCGGCGTGCGTGCCGCGCGGATTGCGGCGGCCGAGGGTGGCGCGCGGGTCGGTCTGGCCGAAGAAAGCCGCATGGGCGGCACCTGCGTCATCCGGGGCTGCGTGCCCAAGAAACTGATGGTCTTTGCCTCAGGCTTTCCCGCCGACCTTGATCTCGCCCGCGCCTATGGCTGGGATGTCACGGCAGGCGCGTTTGACTGGCCGCGTTTCCGCACGACCCTGGAGGGGGAGCTTGACCGTCTGGAAGGCGCCTACCGCAGCACGCTGGCCAATGCGGGCGTCACGATGCACGATGCCCGCGCAGTGCTGGAAGATGCCCATACCGTGCGGCTCGCAACCGGCGAAACCTTCACGGCCGCGCATATCCTGATTGCGACGGGCGGGCATCCTTTCCGCCCCGATATTCCGGGCGCGGAACTGGGTGTGACCTCGAACGAGATGTTCCACCTGCCCGCCCTGCCGAAACACGCGCTGGTGGTGGGCGGGGGCTATATCGCATCGGAATTTGCCTGCATCCTGCACGGGCTTGGCGTGAAGACCACGCAATACTACCGCGGTGCGCAGATCCTGCGCGGCTTTGATGACGAGGCGCGCGGGCATGTGTCGACCGCGATGCAGGAACGCGGCATCACCATCCGCTGCGGCACCGATCTGATCCATCTGGAAAAAAGCCCGGGCGGCATCTGCGCCAAGGCAACCGATGGCTCGCAGCATGAATTCGACCTTGTGCTGTTCGCCACGGGCCGGGTGCCCAACAGCACGGGGATCGGGCTCCAAACCCTCGGCGTGCAGATGGGCCGGCGCGGGCAGATCGTGGTTGATGACTACAGTCAGACCGCCGTCCCCTCAATCTTTGCGGTGGGTGATGTCACCGACCGCATCAACCTGACCCCCGTCGCGATCCGTGAAGGGCATGCCTTTGCCGACACGGTGTTTCGCGGCATTCCGACCAAAGCAGACCATGATCTGGTTGCATCGGCCGTGTTCACCCAGCCCGAAATGGGGGCCATCGGCCTGACTGAAGAGGCCGCGCGTGAACAGGAACCGATCGAGGTTTACGCAACCAGCTTCCGCCCGATGAAGACCGCCTTCGCCGGGCGGACCGACCGCGTGATGATGAAACTGATCGTCAGCCAAGGCTCGCGCCGCGTGCTTGGCTGCCATATCGTGGCGCCCGACGCGGGCGAGATGATCCAGCTGGCCGCCATCGCGATCAAGATGGGGGCCACGAAAGAAGATTTCGACCGCACGGTCGCCGTGCACCCCACGATGGCCGAAGAACTGGTCACGCTGCGCAAACCAATACGCCGCGCTTGAATTCCACTTGGAAATGACCAGTTTAGGCAGAATGCGAAACAAGAAGGGTTGTTACGGAATGTCAGGGAACGGTGGCCCATGGGGCGGCGGCGGAAACGGTGATGATCGTGATCGGGGCGAACGTGACCGCGAACCCAATCGGGGTGGCCCCCGCCGTCCGGGCGAAACCCCCGGCATTTCCCAGATCGACGATCTGGTCAAGTCAGGCCAGGAACGCCTGCGCGTGCTGATGGGCGGGCGTGGCGGCGGCGGTGGCGGCAACGGCCGCGGCCCCTTGGGTGGCGGCGGGCGCGGCCCGGACGGGCCGCTCCTGACCCGGCAGGGATTGGCCATCGGTGCGCTGGGTGCCTTTCTGCTCTGGGGCTGGATGTCCTTCTATTCCGTCGCCCCCGAAGAGCGGTCGGTGGAACTGTTCCTGGGTGAGCGCGCGCAGGTGGGCGAACCCGGTCTGAACTTTGCTCCGTGGCCCGTCATCACCTATGAAAAAGTGCCGGTCGGCGTCGAACAGACCACGCAGATCGGCCTTGGCACGGCCAATGCGCTGGATGCGGGCCTGATGCTGACGCGCGATCAGAACATTGTCGATATCGGCTTTGAGGTGGTGTGGAACATCTCCAACCCCGAAGATTATTTGTTCAACCTTGCCGATCCCGAAGACACGATCCGTGCGGTCTCTGAAAGTGCGATGCGCGACATCATCGCACGCTCCGAACTGCTGCCGATCCTGAACCGCGACCGTGGTCAGATCGTCAGTGATCTGCGCACCGCGATCCAGACCACGCTTGACAGCTACAATGCCGGGATCAATGTCCTGCGGGTCAACCTGCAGCGCGCGGCCCCACCGGCCCCCGTGGCAGATGCCTTCCGCGGCGTGCAGTCGGCACAACAGGAACGCGATACCCTGCAAAGCCGGGCTGATGCCTATGCCAATCAGGTCACGGCAGGTGCGCGCGGACAGGCGGCCGCCCTGCTGGAAGAGGCCGAGGCCTATCGCGCAAGGGTCGTGAACGACGCACAAGGCGAGGCTGCGGCCTTCCTGTCGGTCTATGCCGAATATGTCAAAGCCCCCGAGGTCACGCGCCAGCGGCTGTATTTGGAAACCATGGAACGGGTGTTCGGCAATATGAACAAGGTGATCCTTGACGGCGTCGGCGGTGACGAGGCGGGGCAGGGCGTCGTGCCCTTCCTGCCGCTGAATGAACTGGGCCGCATGGCCCCGGCAGGTGCGGCATCGACGCAGACCGGCACGACGACCACAACAGCGACCGGAGGGACCAACTGATGAATCGTTCTGTCATTGCACTGGCCGCGCTGGGTGCCATCGGTATTGCGGCCCTCTCGTCGATCTTCATCGTGGATGAGCGCGAGCGGGTTCTTGTTCTGCAATTCGGCGAGATTGTTCAGGAACGCTCCGAACCCGGTATCGGGTTCAAGATGCCGTTCCTGCAGGACGTGGTCCGCTATGATGACCGCATTCTTGCATTGCCGACCCAGCCCCTAGAAGTCACCATGGCCGATGACCGCCGGCTGGTGGTGGATGCCTTCGTGCGCTGGCGCATCACCGATCTGCGGCGGTTCCGTTCCGCTGTTGGCGGCGGCGGCGAAGAATTCGCCCGTCAGCGGATTGACGGCATTGTCAACACAGCGCTTCAGGCAACGCTCGGGCGCGTCACATCGACCGAACTGCTGTCCGAGGGGCGCACTGCCCTGATGAACAGCATTCGCGACGAAGCCCGGCTTGAGGCGGCATCTCTCGGCGTCGATCTGATCGATGTCCGCCTGACGCGCACCGATCAGCCGGAACAGAACGTCGAGGCGACCTTCGCCCGGATGCGTGCCGAACGCGAACGCGAAGCCGCCGATGAAATCGCCCGCGGGAAAGAGGCCGCGCAGCGGGTGACGGCGACGGCAGACCGCACTGTGGTCGAACTGACCTCGGATGCACGCCGCCAATCCAGCGTGATCCGGGGTGAGGCCGATGCCGAACGCAACGCAATCTATGCCGAAGCCTTCGGTCAGGACCCGGAATTCTTTGCCTTCACCCGCTCGCTCACCTCGTATGAGACGGCCCTGCAGGGCAGCAATTCATCCATCGTAATGCAGCCGGACAGCGATTTCTTCCAGTACCTGCGCAGCTACGACATCCCCGTCGCACCGGGACCCGCAGCAGAATGATGCCGGTCTTCGCGGCTCTTGGCCGTGTGATGATGACAAAGGGGCTGGCCCATGCGCCGGCCCCTTTCGCTATCCGGCGTGGTGCCTGGATCGCAGCCCACCCTTCAACCCCTGCCGTTTGAAACAATCCCCCCCGACATCCGCCTCTGCCGATATCCTTTCGGCGTAGCAGGCGGCCCGCAGGCGGCTCTTGGCTCACAAACCGCGCGCGCGCTTTCACAAGCGCATGACGATGCGCATCGCCCTTTGCAATTGCCGTCCCGACCTCTATCTATAACGACAGACGTCTGGCTCCGCGCCGGGCGCCGATCTGACCCGCAAGGGCCGCGACTTACAAAGGAGTTCGCCCCGTGAAGCAAACGCTTCCCCCCCTCGCCATGGTGGAATTTCCGGCCACGCGCCGTGTTCCCCGCGTATTTCTCGCGCTCGCGCTCGGCATGTCGCTTGCCGTGTCCCAGGCCATTGAGGCGCGCGCCTTCGGCGCGCCCGAAAGTTTCGCTGAACTGGCCGATCAGATCAGCCCGTCAGTGGTGAACATCACAACCTCCGCCGTGGTCTCGACCGGGCTGGAAGGCGCGCCGCAGGTTCCGGAAGGATCGCCTTTCCAGGATTTCTTCGACCAGTTCAATCAGGACGGTGAAGGCCAGCCCCGCCGGTCCGAGGCGCTGGGTTCCGGTTTCGTCATCTCCGAAGACGGCTACATCGTGACCAACAACCACGTGATTGAAGGTGCCGATGAAATCGAGATCGAATTTTTCACCGGTGAACGGCTTGAGGCGAAACTGGTCGGCACCGACCCCAACACCGATATCGCGCTGCTGAAAGTGGAAAGTGAGACACCGCTGCCCTTCGTGTCCTTCGGCGACAGTGACCTCATGCGCGTCGGCGACTGGGTTGTCGCCATGGGCAACCCGCTGGGCCAGGGCTTTTCGGTCAGCGCGGGCATCGTCTCGGCCCGCAACCGGGCATTGTCCGGCACCTACGACGATTATCTGCAGACCGATGCCGCCATCAACCGCGGCAACTCCGGCGGCCCCTTGTTCAACATGGACGGGCAGGTTGTCGGTGTGAACACCGCGATCCTGTCGCCCAATGGCGGCTCCATCGGGATCGGGTTCTCGATGGCCTCCAACGTTGTCAGCAAGACCGTCGATCAACTGCGCGAATTCGGCGAAACCCGGCGCGGCTGGCTGGGTGTGCGTATTCAGGATGTCTCACCCGATGTGGCCGAGGCGATGGGCCTGCCAGAAGCCGCTGGCGCATTGATCACCGATGTGCCCGATGGTCCGGCCAAGGATGCGGGCTTGCTGGCGGGTGACGTCATCACCCAGTTTGATGGCAAACCTGTGGATGATACCCGCGACCTGACCCGCCGTGTCGCGGATGCCCCGATCGGGGCCGCCGTGCCCGTGGTGATCCTGCGCGAAGGCCAGACCGAAACCCTGCAAGTCACGCTGGGCCGCCGGGAAGAGGCCGAGACGGTGCCAACCCCTGCAGGGGCGACACCGGAAGAACCGGCCGCAGCCGAGCTCCTTGGCCTGACGCTGGCCCCTGTGACGCCGGACATGGTGGAAAAACTGGGGCTTGAGGCTGGCACGCAGGGTCTGGTCGTCACGGCGGTTGACCAGACGTCCGAGGCCGCGACCAAAGGCTTTGCCGAAGGTGATGTCATCACCGAAGCGGGCCAGCAAAAGGTCGTCAGCCTGAAAGACCTGCAGGATCGCGTGACCGAGGCCCAGGAGGCGGGGCGCAAGTCACTGCTGCTGCTGGTGCGGCGTGAAGGCGATCCACGCTTTGTGGCCCTGTCGGTCGCACAGGAACAGTGACGCAACAGATTGCGTGAAACGCGGCCGACCGGGGAAACCTGGTTGGCCTTTTTTTGCAGTGTGCGGGGTTGGATGCGCGTGGCGCAGATTGCGCGTCCGGCTTGTTTGCGGGACTTTACTGCCGTCCACCCCGATAGATGACAGAGGGCCGCGCCCGACCTCGGGTGGGCGCAGCACTGTTCGTTCGACATGCTTTATGGTGCAGCCCCTCCCGCAGATGTTCTGCACACTGACGGCACAGATGCGCCCTCCCGTGCGGGAGGTCGGGCGCGGCCCGGCGGGCTAAAGCCCTCGATTCCGGGCCAAGGGGGATTGCGGCGAAGGGCGGCTCAGGGCTCATCTCGGCAGGATCGCCCAAACCTCACTCCACCCCCGCCAACCCCAGATCGGCTGCCACGATCCCCAGTTCGCGTGCCGCCGCCAGCGTCAGGCGCGGGCTGTCAAAGCCGCGCATCGCCTGATAGCGGCGCACCGCCTCCGATGTGGCCGCGTCATAGACCCCGGTCAATGGCAGCAGATAGAGGCCCCGCGCCTTCAGGGCCCGCTGCAATGTGGCGATGAAATCCACATCCAGCGCGGCCATGCAGGGCGCGCGAAACCAGACCTGACCCCGCTCTTGCACGATCTCCTGGCTGCTTTCCGTGCGGTACACGGCGGCGGTCAGCACCGTCCCATCATCCGCGCGGGTTTCAGGCTCCACCAGCACCTGTTCCGTCACCGTCTCGATCACGGTCGGCAGGATATCCCGGTCCCAGCACGAACCGGGCGGGCCATCGGGGGGGCGCGTGCCCTCCAGCCGGATCAGCTCACCGGACAGATCGGCCGTCACAGGGGCATCGATCCCGGCGTTCTGGCAGGCCGACATCAGAAAAGCGGTCGTCAGAATAACCCGGTACTGCATCCTCTGCCCCGTTTCCCCGTCCGGGTTTGCCCCGGTATCGCCGCAGATCATAGCGACAAGCCGCAGGGCGCGAAAGCCTTGGGGCTGCATCCCCTTTTTGCCCCTCTGGCAAATTCCCTGCCGTTGTCCTATGTCCATCGCGACAGAGTTTTGCAGGGACGGATCATGGCGAAGATCACTTACGTGGAATTTGGCGGCAAGGAACATGTGGTCGATGTGGCCAATGGCCTGACCGTGATGGAAGGCGCGCGTGACAACGGTATTCCGGGGATCGAGGCCGATTGCGGCGGCGCCTGCGCCTGTTCCACCTGCCATGTCTATGTCGATGCGGCCTGGGTCGGCAAACTGCCGAAGAAGGACAGCATGGAGGAAGACATGCTCGACTTCGCATGGTCGCCCGACCCCGTCCGCTCGCGCCTGACCTGCCAGCTGAAGGTCAGCGATGCGCTCGACGGCCTGCGCGTGCAGATGCCCGAAAAGCAGATCTAAGGAAAAGGTCGGCCGCGCCCCGCCGTCCGTCAATGCGCCTTGCGCGTCGGCAGGAACGGCAAGGGTGCCACCGGCACGCCATCCGCGATCAGCGCGCGCGCCTCGTCCGCCCGGGCCTCGCCGTAGATCGACCGCTCCGGCGCCTCGCCCGCATGGATCGCGCGCGCCTCGGCCACAAAGTTCATGCCGACATAGTCCGATCCCGCCTCCACCTGCGCGCGCAGTGCGGCCAGGGCCGCCTCGCGCGCATCGCGTGGTGCCGTGATCCCGGTCGGGGTGTCCCGCAGCGCCACACCCGGTGCCATCAGCGCCTTGTCCACCCCCGCATCACCGCAGACCGCACAGGAAAGATGCCCCGCCCGCTTCTGGCTGTCAAAGCCCGCGCCAGACGGAAACCAGCCGTCAAAACGGTGCCCTT
The DNA here is from genome assembly GCA_013298485.1 of Rhodobacterales bacterium. Taxonomy (GTDB): domain Bacteria; phylum Pseudomonadota; class Alphaproteobacteria; order Rhodobacterales; family Rhodobacteraceae; genus JAAFHS01. Next base: position 2,355 of record JAAFHS010000036.1, on the reverse strand, counting down.
GCGCGCAGATCAGGTCATAGCGGATCATGGATCGTCCTCTGATCCCTGTCATTTAAGCGCTGCCGTGAAAAGATCAATCGGCCACCAGCGTGATCTCGCCCCGCGCGATGCGCAATATCAGGTTGCGCAGCTCCGGCTCCACCACCTTGCGCGCCGCCCTTTCGGCGGTGAACCACTTGCGCCGCCGCTCTTTGCGCTCGGGGAACCGCCGCGCCAGGCCCGCCACCCGCAGCGCGAACACCGATACCATGCAGGGCAGGGCCGCCTGTGCCGCCATCACCTTGTCATAGCCGAACAGCCCGATCACCGCCGGATTGACCACGCCTGTCACCCCGGCCTCTTCCCAGGCCTCTTGTGTCGCCGACCCCGGGCCATCCCGCCCCTCCACCGGCCAGCCTTTCGGCAACACCCAGCGGCCTGTATCGCGGCTGGTGATCAGCAGCACCTCCACCCGATCCCGGTGCATGCGCCAGCACAGGGCAGCGATCTGCGACCGCGCATCGCCCGCGACGGGTTCGAATTGACTGCGTTTCATCTGCCGACCATTCCTTGTGCCGCCCGGCTTGTCTGCCGGATCCGTGCCTTGCCCTATGACAGAATGCCATGAATTTCCATGTTTTGACAGGGGGGGCATCGGCATTGCAGTGCGGTCGCCGATAAAATTTGACGCGACAGGCAATCAGCTTATCATTGTTTCATGCAAAATGAGGCGATCATGACCCGCACCCAAACCCGCCGTCAGAACCCTATCCTGCCACTGGCCGCCTTCTGGCTGATCCTCGCACTTGCGGCCCTGCTGCCGCTGCGCGCCCATGCGGGCTATACCTTCCCCTCCATTGACGGCGGCACGATTGATCTTGATGCCTTCCGCGGCAAGCCCGTGCTGGTCGTGAACACCGCCTCGCTCTGCGGCTTTACCCCGCAATATGATGATCTGCAGGTGCTCTATGACACCTACAAGGATCGTGGCCTCGTCGTGCTGGCCGTCCCCTCCGATGATTTCGCGCAGGAGCTTGCGGATAACGGCGAAGTGAAATCCTTCTGCGCCACGAATTTCGGCCTGACGATCCCGATGACCACCATCACGCCTGTCACGGGCGGTGCGGCGCATCCCTTTTATGCGATGCTGCGCGATACTTACGGCTTCGAACCCGGCTGGAATTTCAACAAAGTTCTGATCGGCCCCGACGGTGCGCTGGTCGACACCTGGGGCTCCACGACCAACCCAACCGCCCGCGCCATCACCCGCCCGATTGAGGCGCTGTTGAACTGACCCGACCCCTGTTCATCGGATCGCAGATTTATCGCGGTTCCACCTATGGGGCCACCCATCCCTTGCGCGTACCCCGCGTCTCGACCGTGATGGATCTGACACGCGCCCTGGGCTGGCTGCCACCTGCGCAATTCCGGACCAGCCCCTGTGCCAAACCCGCCGCCCTGACGCTGTGGCACACGCCCGCCTACATCGACGCCCTGAAACGGGTCGAGGCGGCACAACAGGCCACCGATCTTGACCGCACCCGCCACGGCCTAGGTACCCTGTCCAATCCGGTGTTTCCCGAGATGTTCCGCCGTCCGGCCACCGGGGCAGGGGGTGTGATGCTGGCGGCCGAACTGCTGGCGCGCAGCCCCGGTGTGATCTATGTGCCCGGCGGCGGCACGCATCACGGCATGCCCGACCGCGCCAATGGCTTTTGTTATCTGAACGACCCCGTGCTGGCCCTGTTGTCGCTGCGCCGCGCGGGGCTGCACCGCCTCGCCTATATCGACATTGACGCGCATCACCCGGATGGTGTCGAACAGGCCTTTGCCGCCGACCCCGACATCCTGCAGATCTCGGTGCATGAGGAGGCGCGCTGGCCCTTCACCGGCGCGCTCGGTGATGCCGGCGTGGGGCAGGTCTATAACCTGCCCGTCCCGCGCGGCTTCAACGATACCGAAATGCAGGCGGTGCTGGACCGCCTGATCCTGCCTCGTGTCGCGGCCTTCGCGCCTGAGGCCATCGTGCTGCAATGCGGGGCCGATGCGCTGGCGGAAGATCCGCTGGCCCGCCTGTCTTTGTCCAACAACGCGCATTGGGCGGTCGTATCGGCCTTGCAGCGGATGACCGACCGCTTTGTCGTGCTGGGCGGCGGCGGCTATAACCCCTGGTCCGTGGGGCGCTGCTGGACCGGCGTCTGGGCCACGCTGAACGGCCATGCCATCCCCGACGAACTGCCGGATGCCGCACAGGCGGTTCTGCGCGCGCTGACGTGGAATGGCGGCAAACGGCCCTTGCCCGCGGGTCATATGTTCACCACCTTGCGCGATGCCCCCCGGCCGGGGCCGTTGCGCCCCGCCTTGACCGAACGCCTG
>JAAFHS010000359.1 GCA_013298485.1 Rhodobacterales bacterium | reverse complement strand
CAGAGTCCAGTGGGTCGTGTCACGGCGCACACGCTCTGCCGCTGTGTAAAGCGGGGGGCGATTTGATGTCGTGCGACTCAGGGCGTTCATGCAGATCGCGTCTTTCCTGACGTGTTGCGATGAGCCAAACTTAAAGAGACATGAAAAAGTGTCAATCAAAACTTACATCACGGCGTATCGGGGCCTGCGAAACCAGGGAGATGGATACTATCAGCTATAGTATAATGTAATCATATATTTAAGCATATTTTCTGCGCAGAAAACACGGCCAAAAGTGACGGTGTGCGTGAGTGTGTCAGAGAAGATGGACATTTTTTCGGCGTGAGGGCGTTTTGCTGTATCAAAAGGACGGTGCTGCGCCTATACTGCGCATAATACACGTCCCAAGGTTTACGGTACCCGCGATGCAAGACGGACAAAGCAACGGTTCGGTTCGGCTGGGTGGCCAGAAATCTGGCGGTGTGGCGCAGTTTGCTTTTGAAGTGGTGGCGCGACTTGTGGCAGGCGATGTAACGACGACTGGACCCCTTCGCGAAGATCTGATCGAACGGTTTTCGTGGGCGGTCATCGACCCCGAATTAGGCCGTTTCGATGCGATGAAGCCTGATCTGCGCCGGGCGCGCATCTCTCCCACGCTGTTTGCAGACCGGTATATTCCGGAAATCGCGCGGCGGCTGGGGCGGGGATGGGAAGACGATACGATGTCCTTTGCCCAGGTGACGATGGGTGCTTCGCGATTGCAGGCGATCTTGCGCGAAATCGGGTCCGACTGGGTTGCTGATCAGGGGGTCGGCTACACGGCTGCGGGGGATCGCTCCACGGTGTTGTTGATCGTTCCGCAGGGCGAGCAGCATACGTTGGGGGTGTTCGTTCTGATCGGTCAATTGCGGCGACGTGGCGTATCGGTCTGTCTGCGCATCGGCCCATCTGATGATGATGTACGCAGCCTTTTGGGCGAGCGGAGTTTTGACGGCGCCATGATTTCGATAGCAACGCCACAAAAACTGCCGATTTGCCGACTATTGGTGAAAACACTCAAAGAAGTGACGACGGGACGCTTGCATGTGGCGGTCGGGGGGGCTGCGTTGCAGGAGTTGGGGGACGAGGCGAATGTGATCGGCGCGGATGTCGTGACGAATGATCTGACGACAGCCATGTTCGGCTTGGGCATGACAACTGCGGCGATGCAAATCTAGCTGAATACGGACGAACGGATATAGCTGCCAACCTGGCCTTCGGACGGCCCAATATAAAGACCCCGGTTAGTCAATTGACAACAGATGGACGCCAACTGATCAACGCGGGGAAAGTCCCGCTTATCGCCCCCGAGGTGCTGAGCGAGATCATTTCCACCGCGTCCGATATCGCGCTTTTTGTGGCCCCCGATCTGCGGGTGGTGTCTGTGCTGGTGAACCCCACGCATCGCAGCTATGGCCAGCTGACCGAATGGGAGGGGCAGCGCATATCGGCGCTGCTGACCCAGGAAAGCCTGACAAAGTTCGAGATGCGTGCGACCGAACTGATGGAGCGTCGCCGGGCGCATGTGCAGGTGGAACTGAACCACGTGGACAAGTCGCGCTGGGAGTTCCCTGTGCGCTATGCCCTGCACCTGATGGAAACGGATGGCTCCATCCTGATGCTGGGGCGTGACCTGCGCCCCATTGCCGAGGTGCAGCAGCAGCTGGTCACAGCGCAGCTTGCGTTGGAGCGGGACTACGAGTCGCAGCGCGAGGTCGATACGCGGTACCGCGTCCTGATGGAGGTGTCGCGTGACCCCCTGATCCTGGTGTCAATGAGCACGGGGCGCATTGCCGACATGAACCCGGCTGCGGCAGTGATGATGGGCGGCAGCAAGGCAGAGCTGATCGGTTCTGCGATCGCGCAGGAATTCGAGGGACGCCGCCGGGGCGAGTTGCTGGAGAGCATGGCAAGTCTTGCGGGCAGCGAAAGCACGGGGCCTGTAGAGGTCACGGCGCGCCGGTCACAGCGGCGGCTTTTGCTGTCGCCGACGGTCTTTCGGGCCGCGGGTGAACGGATTTTGCTGTGTCAGATTGATGCAGCGGAAAAAGTCCGCAGCACCAGCGATGATCTGGCTGAAAATCTGTCGCGTCTCTACCACGAAGGCGTGGATGGCATCGTCTTCACGGATGCCGATGGCGTTGTGCGGGCGGCTAACGAGGCGTTTTTGAACCTGACGGATGCGGCGAGCATGAGTGCGGTGCGCGGGCGGTCGTTGTCGGAGTTTCTGGTGCGTGGCGCGGTCGATCTGCGGATGCTGCTGGACAATGTCAAACGCACGGGCACGATGCGGATGTATTCCACGCGCCTGACCACGGATTTTTCGGGCCAGATCGCGGTGGAGATTTCGGCAAGCTGGCTGAATGATCGGCCCAATCCTGTGCTGGTGCTGGTTGTGCGTGATGCGAGCCGGGTGGATTCGTTGCGCCGCCCGGCCTTTGGCGCGGGCGAGGACGGGTCACGCAATGTGATGGAGCTTGTAGGGTCATCAACGCTGCGGGATATCGTCGCCGAGACGACGGATGTGATCGAAAAGATGTGCATCGAAACTGCGCTTGAATTGACGCGGAACAACCGCGTGGCGGCGGCCGAAATGCTGAGCCTGTCGCGGCAGTCGCTGTATGTGAAGCTGCGCAAGTTCGGGCTGATCAACAAGGACGAAGATTAAGGTCGGTTGATTGTGGCAAGCGCCGCCCCGAACAGGGCGGCGTTTGGCATTTGGCCTTGCGCGCAAAACGCAGGTCCGCGACCAACTGTCACTTGCAGGAATCGAAAGTGTCATGTTTAATTGACACATGACTGTCAGTCTTTCCATACAGACGCGCCGTTTTCCCGAACCGCGGGCCATGCTGACGCTGATCAAGCCGATCACATGGTTTCCGCCGGTCTGGGCCTATTTGTGCGGTGCAATCTCGGCGGGCGTATCGCCTGCGGGGCACTGGCCGATGGTCGTCCTGGGAATGGTTCTGGCCGGTCCGATTGTCTGCGGGATGAGCCAGGCTGCGAATGACTGGTGCGACCGGCACGTGGATGCGGTGAACGAACCCATGCGCCCCATTCCGTCGGGGCGCATTCCGGGGCGCTGGGGGTTGTGGATCGCGCTGGCAATGACGCTGCTGTCGCTGTGCGCGGGCTGGTTGCTGGGGCCATGGGGCTTTTATGCGACAGTGTTCGGGGTGGCTGCGGCCTGGGCCTATTCGGCCGAACCGATCCGGATGAAACGATCAGGCTGGTGGGGGCCGGGGCTGGTGGGCCTGTGCTATGAAGGGCTGCCGTGGTTTACCGGGGCCGCTGTCATGCTGGCGGCCGCGCCGGGGTTTGAGGTTGTGACGCTGGCACTGCTTTATTCCTTCGGCGCGCATGGGATCATGACCTTGAATGATTTCAAGGCGCTGGAAGGGGACCGGCAGCATGGCGTGCGGTCACTGCCGGTGGTGCTGGGCCCTGACGTGGCGGCGCGGATTGCCTGCACGGTGATGGGGATGGCGCAAGCCCTGGTGATTGCGATGCTGCTGGTCTGGGGCAAGCCGTGGCACGCGCTGGCGATCTTTGTGCTGCT
>JAAFHS010000358.1 GCA_013298485.1 Rhodobacterales bacterium | reverse complement strand
AGGATCGGGAACAGCAACTGGAGATAGGCCCCGCTGACGGCAAGCGCCGCCAGCAGCCCCCCGATGATCGGATAAAGCAGACAGACGAAGATCACGTCAGACCGGAAGGCCTGCACATCGTCCCATCCCTTCTGCAAGGCATCCCGCAGATCATCCGTGGTCAGGGCCCGGGTCTGCGGTGCGGCGACATGCTGCCCTGCAACCGCATCCACGGCCGATGACGCATATCCCGCCGCCGACCGCGCCGTGCCAAACGCCCATGACAGGGGGTTACCAATTGTTTTCGGCATCTGTGATCCTTCCCGTTCGGGGGCCGTCGGGGTCTTGTCGCCCCGGGGTGGTCCCATTGGCATCAAGTACAAGCGCGGATCGTAACCTCAGGTTAGGGTAACATAGGTAACATCCAAAGCAAATTCACAGCCGCATGATGGGCCGCACGACCCGGATGGCAGTTCCGTCGACTGCTGTGCCGGATTTCTGAACCCCAAAGTGCAGGATGTGATCCATGCCACCTGAAAATGCGCCGTCCACCGTCATTGCCGATCTTGTCCGGCGCGCCAAAGATGGCAACGACGCCTTCATGAACGGCGATATGGACCGCTGGCTTGCCCTGACGCCGCATGCGGCGAATTTTTCGCTAATTTCGCCCTTTGGCGGCTGGATGGCGACCGGGTTTGACGCATCACCCGAACGCCTTGCCGCGATGGCCCGCTATTTCACCTCGGCAACGACCGGCCTTGAGGTGATCGCAACCCATTCTACCGCGGACATGGTCGTCTTGGCCGTGGTCGAACGACAGCACGGCGTTGTCGGTGGCCTGCCGCCGCAGGACTGGTCGCTGCGCGTGACCCTTGTCTACCGCCGTGAAGACAGGGATTGGATACTTGTGCACAGACATGCCGATCCATTGGTCGGCGGCATCAACCTTGACCAGTTGGCGATGATTGCGCGGGGTGAAGTTGGTAGTGGCGGCGTGGCGGTCTGACCGCTATCATCGGGCATCGCCCTGAAAGGCCGCCAATGTCACTCACGCAGCTGACCTACGCCTCGCGCCCCTTCGGATTTGACGCGGCCATGCTGTCGGGCATCCTGCTGGACGCCCGACGCTGCAATGCGCGTGACGGGATCACGGGGTTGTTGATCTGCCGCGCCGATCTCTATCTGCAACTGCTGGAGGGGCCAGAGGCCGCTGTCGATGCCGCCTATCGCCGGATCGCCGCGGATGACCGCCATATGGACCTGCGTCTTCTGACGCGCCGCAGGGTCGAGAATCGCCTTTTCCCGGAATGGGCGATGCGCGACGATCCCGCCCGATCATGGCTGTGGACCAAAGCGCAACTTGACGACGGTGCCTTGGACCGTACTACCGAAGATGAAATCCTGATGGTCTTTCAGCGGATTGCCGAAGACCCGCCGCTGATCTGAAGCATCACCGCTCTGTCAGCTTCAACTCGATCCGCCGGTTGGCGGCCAATGCCTCTGGCGTGTCTCCCTGCACCACAGGCCGGTATTCACCAAATCCCGTTGCCGCCATCCGTTCGGGGGGAAAGCCCAGTTCATCCTGCATGAAGCGCACCACCGATAGCGCCCGCGCCTGGCTGAGTTCCCAGTTATCCGCAAACGCACCGTTGCCTGACAGCGGCACGTTGTCGGTGTGGCCATCCACCCGGATGATCCAGTCGATCTGTGGCGGGATTTGTGTTGCAACCTCATTCAGCGTTGCCACCACGCCCGCAATCTGCGCGCGCCCCTCAGGGGCCAGCGTGGCCGATCCTGCGGTAAACAGCACCTCGCTGGAAAACACGAAACGATCGCCCACCACCCGCACGCCTTCGCGCCCCGCCAGCAATTCGCTCAGCTGGCCAAAGAATTCGGAACGGTAACGCGCCAGATCCTGCGCCTCGGCGGCCAGCCTGATCCGCTCCGCTTCTTCCAGATCGGCGCGGCGGCGTTGTTCTGCGGCGACCTGCGCCAGTGCCGCGTTCAGTTGCGAGCCCAACGCCTCTACCTGTACCTGGGCGGCTGCATCTTTGGCGGCGCTCGCATCCAGCACCCCCTGCAACTGCGAAAGCTGCGTGCGCAGCGTGGCAATCTGTTCGTTCAGCAGCGCCATGTCGCGCTGTGCGGCCAGCGCCCGGTCCTGTTCCGCCGTCAGTGCCGACTCGGCGGTCGCCAGCAACACCGCCTGCTGATCCCCCTCGCGCGCCGCCTGCGCCGCTTCGGTCTGGGCTGCGGCCAGCAGGGTCAGCGTTTCCTCCGCCTGGCGGCGCTGTTCCTCCAGGGCCAGCGTCATCGCTGTCAGTTCCGTATCCGATGCCGCCAGCTTGTCCTGCAAGGCCTGCAATGCCGCCTGATCGGCAAGGCGCGCGGCCTCTTCGGCCGAAAGTTCCCCCTCGACCGCCGTCAGCTGCCCCTGCACATCGGCCAGATCCTCATCCGTCTCGGCCGCACGGCGGCGCAGATCGGCGATCAACCCTTCCAGCGCCTCACGCCGGGCGGCCGCCAGCCGTGCGGCCTCGGTGCCTGCATCAATCTCGTCCCGCGCCGTCGCCAGCGCCAGTTGCAGCGCCTCCTGCTCCGACATCAGGCGCCTTTGCGCCGCTTCCAGATCGGCCACTGATGCCGTCAGCGCGGTCGCCTCGCCCCGTGCCGTGTCGCGTTCGGCCAGCAAGGTGGCCACCTGCGCCTCGAACGATGCGATCTGGCCGCGCGCATCGGCCAATTCCCCCTCACGCGCCGCCAGCGCACCCGTCAGCCCCGCGATTTCTGCCGCCTGTGCCGCACCCGTCGCCTGTGCTGCCGTCAGGCTTGACCGCAGGCTGCCGACTTCGGCCTGCAATTCATCCGCCCGCACCCGTTCCAGACCCAGCGCATCCGCCAGTTGCGCCACCTGCGCCGTCAGCGCGTTCAACTCACTGCCTTGCGTCGTGATCGTATCGCGCAGCACCGATTGCATGACCGTAAAGATCGTCAGCACGAACATCAGCACCATCAGCAGCGTCGTGACCGCATCAACAAAGCCGGGCCAGATCATCGACGCATCGCGCCGTCCACGCAGTGCCATCAGCCCCGTCCCACGCTGGTCCGGCTCATCTGCCGGATCGCCGCTGTCAGGGCCGAGATATCGCCGCGCAGATCGGCGACACTTTCCTGGCGGCCCGCTGAAATCTCTTCCAATATCCGCAGCAGCTGCACGTCAATCGACCGCAGCCGCATCCGGCTTTCGGCATCCACCGCATTCGCGCTATTTTCGCCCGTCAGTGCCGCGATCAGCCGGTCCTGCCCGTCGGCCACGCGGCCCAGCGCCGTTGATTGCGTGCCCATCTCCTGCATCCGCGCCGACAGCGCGCTGATGGCGGTCGCCAGTTCACCCAGCCGTTCCTCCATCATCACGCGGCCCGCATCGGCATCCTGATAAATCAGCTGCAGCGCCTCGATCTGGCCCGACAATCCTTCCAGAACCTGTCCCAATTGCCCGGTGTCGCCGCCCTCGCCCTCACCTGAAAAGCCAAGGCGCGTGATCGATGAAAGCCATTCTTCCAGCTCGCGCACGAAACGGTTCTGTCCGTGGCCGGCAAACAGTTCCAGCAGCCCCACCACCAGCGACCCCGCCAGCCCC
>JAAFHS010000357.1 GCA_013298485.1 Rhodobacterales bacterium | reverse complement strand
CAGCCCGAATGTCGCAACGCCACCCAGCGTCGAGATCAGCACCACAAACTCCGGCATCTTTGTCGCCTGACCCACCAGAAACGGGCGCATGAGGTTGTCGACCAGTCCGACCACCAGCAACCCGTACACGAGCAATCCAACACCCTGCAGGATTGCTCCGGTCGCAAGGAAGTAGATGGCAAAGGGCAGCCAGACCAAAGCGGCACCGAAAAGAGGCAGCAGCGCCAGAAAGGACATCAGCACCGTCCACAGGATTGTTGCATGGATGCCGAGAACCCAAAAGCCAAGACCGCCGAGACCGCCTTGCACCATGGCGACCAGGATGTCGCCCTTGACCGTGGCACGGACGACCAGTGTAAATCGCGCCAGCAGGGCATCCTTCTGCGCCGGGCGAAATGGGGCGGCAGCGTTGAGATGTCCGACCAGCGTCTCGCCGTCGCGAAACAGAAAGAAGGTCAGGTAGAGCATCGCGAAAAGGCTGATGAAGAAGTTCACCGTGCTTTGACCGATCGAAAACACCTGCGGCGCAATCGCCTGGACCCAGCCGCTGAGTGCCGACGCAATGCTGGCCTGGATGGCCTCAAGGTCGGTCAGGCCGAACCTTGCCAGCATCGACTTCGACCACTGGGGTAGTCCCGCCAACACGGTCTGCAAGAGGTTCTGCAGGGCCATATCGTCCGACTGGACGTCGGCAACCAGGGCCGTCGCCTCTTGGATGATCGCGACTGCGATCATGAGCAACGGGATGACAACGATCAGAAGGACGATCATGACCGTCACGAGCGACGCAACGTTGGGGCGGTTGTTCAGGAATGCCAGCAGGCGCCGGTAAAGCGGATAGAACACGATGGCGATCACGATGGCCCAGAAGACGGCGCCTAGAAACGGCAGCAGAACCCAGCCGAATGCGAGTGTCGCCAAGCCGACCAGCACAAGGAACGCCGTATTTTCGCGCATCTGGTTTATGGCTTCGCCCTCACTCTGTCTGATCTCGCGGCACTGGCAATGCAAATTTCCTTTTGCGCCACGCCCGGAACGCGGACGCCGCCATCACAGGTGCAGAATGGATGGCCGAAGCATTTCGCGAGTTGATCCCTGTCAATGCCGCGCATCGCAACGGCCTTAGACTTTCTGAAACTGACGTTTCGGGGAGAATTGTGATGACTGCACCCAGAGCACTACTGGCCGCCTTCGTCTTGCTCGTATTGACCGGCCCGGTTCAGGCCGAGATGCAGATCGAGACGGTCGGGGGCGACACCCTGATGGTTGGCAGCGGCCCCACCACACCCATTGCGGCGGCACGTGACGTCGTGGCGGCGGGCGCGACGGTGACCCTCGGCGGCTCTGTCGCGCAGGACATGCATGCCATGGGCCTTGACGTCCAGATCGACGCCACAACGGTCGGAGACCTGACCGCGATGGGATTTTCGGTTGGTCTGCGCGGGCCAGTTGGCGGCGATTTGACGGCATCGGGCTTTACCATTCGCCTGTCGCGCGCGGCGGAGGTTGGCGGCAATGCGCGGCTTGCCGGTGGCACCGTCACGATTGACGGGCCCGTGCGGGGCAGCCTTGCCGTTATGGGTGCCGACGTCATCCTGAACGCAGAGATCACGGGCGACGCGCTGATCACAGCCGAAACGATCACATTCGGACCGGAGGCACGGATCGGTGGCACTCTGACCTACTCCACCCCCGCAAAGATCAACATCCCCCAAACCATCGTCGCCGCCGAACGGACAAGGTTTCACACTCTGGATCACCGAGGGATGATGCACGGGGCAGGCGAGATGTGGAGCGACTGGGAATATCCGGTTCTGCCGACGTTCATGTCCGTTCTTGGCGGTTTCATTGTCACCCTTGGCTTTTTCTTTGTGATCGGCGCGATCTTTCTGTCCCTGATGCCGAAAAGGGTTGGCGACCTTGAGCAGACCATCACGGAACGCCCCGGAACGGCACTGCTGTCGGGTGTGATAGGGCTTTCGATGCTCTTTGGGCTGGTGCCCATCAGCGCGCTGACTATTGTCGGCATTCCGCTGGTACCCGTCGTCCTTCTGGCCATCATCGTCATCTGGACGCTTGGTTACGTCCTAGGCGCCTACGCCCTGGCGATGGGCGTCCTTCGCGGCACGGGGGCTGCCGAAATTCCGGCGATCTGGATGAGACTGCTTGTGCTGCTGGCGGGTGTCACGCTGGTTGCCCTGCTGAATTTCATTCCATTCCTTGGCTGGATGGCGAACTTCGCGCTGGTGCTGATTGGGATCGGCGCGATGACCATGGCGCTTTTCAACCGGATGATCGGCGCAACCGACGCGGTTCTTGATGTCGACATGCAGCCCGTCAGCGCCGATCAGAAATAGGAGAGGATGATGTCTTCCCAAGGGCTTGAAGTTATTGATCATACGGTTCAGCTGACCCACGAGTGGATCAACGATCTTGGCGAGCGGCTGGACTGGACCAGCCGCCGCGATGTGCTGCGGCTGCTGCGCGTGACGCTCTGCCAGATTCGGGATCACCTGGGCCATGAAGAAGTGGCCCAGTTCTCGGCCCAGATGCCCCTGCTCGTGCGTGGCATGTTCTTCGAAGGCTGGATACCCGCCCATACGCCGATCCGCGACCGCAAGGCCGATCATTTCGTGGCGGCAGTCAGCGCGCAGCTGGGCGATGTGCTGGGCTGGCGTGGCGTTGAAGATGTCATCGCGGTCTTCGAGACGCTGAATGCGCGCATCTCTGCAGGCGAGATCGCCGACATCAAAGCCGGTCTGCCGACACTCATCCGTCAGATGTGGCCGGACTGAGGGAGCGCAAGATGACGGATGAACTGACCATCGTCCCCGATTTCCTACGCAGCCTGATCTTCAAGATGCGTGCCGTAACGCTGGGGGATGCGGACACGCCGCAGGATGCGGATGACAACGCCTTGCGCGGCGAGCATCATGTGATCCTGCACGAAGAGGCCGGAACCAACCTGTCGCGCGAAGAACTGGCCGAAGAGATCGACAATATGGATGCCGGCCATCAGCATGAACTCGTCACCCTCATGTGGATCGGTCGCGGAGACTTCGGCATCGAGTAATGAAGCGACGCCCTAGCCCTTCCGGCAGAGCGCGCCGATAGTCCGGCTTCACAATAGCCGTCGTCGCATCCAATGGCCGCCGACGACATTGCCAGCAGCCTGGAGATGTAGGGCATAACCATATCCCGCAGGACGGCAGCTATTGAGCCCGCGGCCCTAGGCGGCCTCGGACACCTCGGCTAGGCGGTCAGCGTCCCGCACCGTGATGGATTGCGCCGTGTGCATCGTGATGATCCCGGAATTGCGCAACTGCGTGATGGTCCGGCTGACAGTTTCGATTGTAAGCCCCAGAAAGTCCGCGATATCAGCGCGCTTCATCTGCAACTCGATTGTTGCACTGCGGCCTTGTCGGATGCCGATCCTGTCAGCGAGGACCATCAGGAACGACGCCACCTTTTCCGTCGCCGACTTGCGCGCCAGCATCATGAAATGATCCTGCATCGCGCTGATCTCGCGCAGGGCCGCCATGAGCAGGCGGCGGTGCGTTTCGGGATTGCCTTCGCCATTTTCCAGCGCCTCACGACGGTGAAGGATGACCTCGCAGGGCCCGATGG
>JAAFHS010000356.1 GCA_013298485.1 Rhodobacterales bacterium | reverse complement strand
CCAGACCCCGCAGAACGCAGCCCCCAGGCTGTGCCCCAGCCCCGTCAGCGCATAATCCACATGCGGCGGGATAACGGGATGCACCGTGCGCGTCAGCAGCCCGTCCCGTTCCATCTGCCGCAGGGTCTGCGTCAGCATCTTCTGGCTGATGCCCGGCACAGCCGCGCCAATCCGGGTAAAGCGCATCGTGCCGCCTGCTGCCAGCGCCTCGAGGATCAGCATCGTCCATTTGTCCGCGACATGGCCGATCAGATCATTGACCAGCGCCTCGACCCGCGGATCGGTGGAGGAGCCTGTCACCGCACAGATCACATCAGCAGGCATTTCGTCACTCTCTTTCAGGTTAGTATAAATCTTTGGGGTGCCTTCTTCCCAATGGTATGTGATTTCCTAGATGATGCAAGGCAAGACTGTATCACAACGAAAGGGTATCCCATGCAGATGACAGACAACACGATCCTGATCACCGGTGGCGCGTCGGGCATCGGGCTTGCATTGGCGGCGGCCTTCATGGCGGCTGGCAACCGCGTCATCATCGCGGGGCGGCGGCAGGCCGCACTTGATGCGGCGCAGGCCGCCCATCCCGGCCTTGCAGCCTATGTGCTGGATGTGGAGGACGCGGGCGCCATCACCGCTTTTGCTGCGCGTGTGACCAAGGATCATCCCGGCCTGAATGTGCTGGTGAACAATGCAGGCATCATGCGGGCCGAGGATCTGCTGACCCCACCCGGGTATCTGGCCGATGCCGAGGCGATGATTGCGACCAACCTGGTCGGCCCCATCCGCATGACCGCGGCCCTGCTGCCGCATCTGCAAAGCAAGGCAAATGCCGCGATCATCAACGTAACATCGGGACTGGCGTTTGTGCCCTTGGCGATGACGCCGACCTATTCGGCCACCAAGGCGGCGCTGCATTCCCACACCATGTCGCTGCGGCATCAGCTGCGGGATACAAACATTGAGGTTCTGGAACTCGCCCCGCCCATGGTGCAGACCGATCTGATGCCGGGGCAGGCGACCAATCCGCATGGCATGCCGCTGGCGGAATACATCGCCGAAGTGATGGGCCTGCTGGCCCAGACCCCAACCCCGCCCGAGATCTGCGTGGGCCGCGTGCAGTTCCTGCGGCGGGCCGAGGCGGACGGGCAGATGGCGCAGGTGTTCGGGATGCTGAACCCGGCGGGGTAACGGGGGCGTCAGCCTTGACGCGGGGTGCGGCAAGGCTTACCCCGCCCCTTGCGCGGATGGCTGGATGACCGCGGGGGGCGACCCCCGAGGAAAGTCCGGGCTCCATGAAGGAAGGGTGCCGGGTAACGCCCGGCGGGGGCAACCCCAGGGAAAGCGCCACAGAGAAGAGACTGCCTTGCATGTCAAGGCGATGGTGAAAAGGTGGGGTAAAAGCCCACCGGGCCGCTGGCAACAGGGGTCGCATGGCAAGCCCCACCCGGAGCAATGCCGAATAGGGGCCTCACGCGGGCTGGTCCGAAAGGATACCGCCGCAGGGAACTTTCAGCCCCGAGGCCCGGGTTGGCAGCTTGACCCCCCTGGTAACAGGACGGGCAGAGGAATGGTCATCCAAGGGGGGTAACCCCCGGGACAGAACCCGGCTTACAGGCCATCCGCGCATCAGATATCCGGCATCATCACTGCCGCGCAAGATCGCCGGGATTGCCGTGCCATGATGCCGTTTGGCAGTTGACTCTGCCCGTGCCATCCGTAAAAGGCAGGTTCAAGAATTTTCGCGGGATGGCCATGCCTTTCCCGACGCAGGAGAGCGACCATGGCCAAACCGGCAACCATCAAGATCCGGCTGAATTCGACCGCCGGGACCGGGCACTTCTATGTGACCAAAAAGAACGCGCGCACGATGACGGAAAAGATGACGGTCAACAAATATGACCCCGTCAAGCGGCAGCATGTGGAATACAAGGAAGGCAAGATCAAGTAAGATCGCCTTCAGGGTACTGAAAACAGGGCCGCGCCGCAGGGTGCGGCCTTTTGCTTTGCTGGGAGGGGGCATGCAACGGATCATGATTGTGGGCCAGCCCGGTTCGGGCAAGTCGACGCTTGCACGCGCTCTTGGCGCAAAGGTCGGACTCCCGGTCGTGCATATCGACCACATTCACTGGCAGCCGGGCTGGGTGGAGCGTCCGCGCGACGAAAAGACCCGCCTCTGCCGCGATGTCGAGGCGACGGAGCACTGGATTTTCGAGGGCGGTCATTCGATCACCTGGCCCAACCGGCTGCAACGGGCCGACATGCTGATCTGGCTTGACCTGCCCGTGGGTCTGCGGTTCTGGCGCATTGTCAAACGCACGGTGATCTGGCATGGCCGCAACCGCCCGGACCTGCCCGACGGGTGCCGGGAAGGGTTTCACCGCGAAACGCTGCCGTTCTGGCACTATATCTGGCGCACCCGAACAAGCGGTGCCGCGAAAATCCAGCAGCTATGGGACAGTGTTCCAGACGACAAGGCGCGTTTGCGTCTGACCTCCACTGCAGCGTTGCATGGCTTCCTGCGCGGATTTTCCGCCTTTGCGTCGGACCAGCAGTAACCCCGGTCATTGCCGTTTAACCCGATCTGACCCATGTTCCCATTCATGGATCATCTTCTCATCCGTCCCGCCACCCGCGCCGATTTTGCGGCCGTCGACCGGCTGCTGGCCGACAGCTATCCGCGCCTTCTGGCAAAGGATTATGCGCCATCCATTCTGGTGACGGCCCTGCCGATCATCAGCCGCGCCAGACCCGAGCTCATTGCTTCGGGCCGGTACTTCGTGGCCGAAGATGCAGGCGACATCGTCGGTGCGGGTGGCTGGAGCGATGGCGCGCCGGGGGATGGCACCCGGACCCCTGCCACGGGCCATATCCGGCATGTCGTGACCGATTATCGTTTGCAGCGGCAGGGTATCGGACGGCGGCTGATGGGGGCGGTGATCGCAGATGCGCAAGGTACGGGTGTCCGGGTGTTGGACTGCCTTTCCACCCTGACGGCGCAGGCGTTTTATGAAAGCCTCGGGTTTCGGGCCATCGGCCCTGTCGCGGTGCCTTTGCACCCCGGCATTGCCTTTCCGGCAATCCAGATGGCCCTGCATTTGGCTTGAAAAAGGCCGGGGCTTCCCCCGGCCTTTCCTGAACGCCGTTGCGCCTTGGGTTATTCGCGGTTGCCCAGGAACTGCAGCAGGAACATGAACATGTTGATGAAGTCGAGATACAGATTCAACGCCCCCATGATCGCCGATTTGGCCAGCCATTCGCTGTCCATCGACTGGGCATGGGCGATGAAGTCGGTCTTGATCTTCTGCGTGTCATAGGCCGTCAAACCCGCGAAGATCAGCACGCCGATGAACGGGATCGCCATTGCCAGTCCTTCGGATTGCAGGAACATGTTGACGACCATGGCGGCAATCAGTCCGATCAGCCCCATCAGCAGGAACGCACCCATGGGTGCCAGATCACGCTTGGTGACATAGCCGTAGAGCGACAGCGAAGCGAAGGCGATCGCCGTCACAAAGAAGGTCGATGTGATCGACGCGCCCGTGAACACCAGAAAGATCGAACTCAGCGACAGGCCGACGAGCACTGCATAGGCATAAAACACCAGCTGGGCGGTTGCCGACGACATGCG
>JAAFHS010000355.1 GCA_013298485.1 Rhodobacterales bacterium | reverse complement strand
CCAATGACCGACCCCACCCGCAAACACCCGCTGCGTTCATCAAAACAGGATGTGCGTGCCGCGCGCCTGATCCCCGATACCCCCCAGACGCGCGCGCCGACCTACCGGCTGGCCTTTGCCGACCCCGAATTCCTGACGCGCGAGGAATTGCGCCCGATCCGGCTGCAGCTGGAGCTGTTGAAGCCGGAAATGGCGCTGGATGCGGAAGGGATCGAAAGCACGATCGTGCTGTTCGGGGGCGCGCGCATCCGCGATCCGGAGGCGGGGGGCAAAAAGACGGCGCTGTCGCATTTCTATGCCGAGGCGCGGCGGTTTGCGGCACTGGTCACGGCGCGCAGCATGGCGCAGGGTGGCACGCAGGACGTGATCGTGACGGGTGGCGGGCCGGGGGTGATGGAGGCGGGCAACCGCGGCGCGGTGGATGCGGGGGGGCGGTCGATCGGATTGAACATCGTGCTGCCGCATGAACAGGCGCCGAACGGCTATGTGACGCCGGAGCTGTGCTTCAACTTTCATTACTTCGCGATCCGCAAGATGCATTTCCTGATGCGGGCACGGGCGGTCTGCGTGTTTCCTGGCGGGTTCGGGACGCTGGACGAGATGTTTGAGTCCCTGACCCTGATCCAGACGGGGCGGATGGCGCCGATCCCGTTCATCCTGTTCGGGCGGGCATTCTGGGAAAAGATCATCAACTGGCAGGCGCTGGCGGAGCAGGGGCTGATCTCGGGCGAAGATCTGAACCTCATCACCTTTGTGGAGACGGCGGAAGAGGCGATTGCGGCGATTGACGGCTGGGGAGCCTTGGCCTGAGGCAGCAGCGCGCCAGATATGGGTTTTGAAAGCGAGAATGCCATGAACACCCTGAAACTGCACACCGGGCGGACAATCCCGCAGCTGGGCTTTGGCCTGTGGCAGGTGGGCGATGCGGCGGGCGTGACCGAGGCCGCGTTGCGGGCTGGCTACCGGCTGGTGGACGGGGCGGCGATTTACGGGAACGAGGCTGGGCAGGGGCAGGGCATCCGGGCCAGCGGGGTGCCACGGGATGAGGTGTTTGTCACGACGAAGGTCTGGAATGACCGGCAGGGATATGACGAGACACTGCGCGCGGTGGAGGAAAGCCTTGCGCGGCTGGGGTTGGCGCGGATCGATCTGATCCTGATCCACTGGCCTTGTGCTGCGCGGGGCCTGTTCGTGGATACATGGCGCGCGCTGATCGCGCTGCAGGCGGAAGGCCGGGTGACGGATATCGGGGTGTCGAATTTCAATGCGGACCAGATTGACCGGCTGATTGCGGAGACGGGGGTGGCCCCGGTGCTGAACCAGGTGGAACTGCATCCACAGTTGCAGCAAGCGGAGTTGCGAAGCGCGCATGCCAAACGGGGGATCATCACGCAAAGCTGGACACCGCTGGGGGGCGGGCGCAGTTTTGCTGATCCGGTGATCCGGGCAATCGCCGTGCGGACGGGCAAGTCACCGGCGCAGGTGATCCTGCGCTGGCATGTGGAAATCGGCTGTGCGGTGATCCCGCGGTCCAGCCGCGCCGAGGGGCTGGCGGAGAATATGGATATCTTCGATTTCGCGCTGACGGCAGATGAGCACGCGGCGATTGCGGGTCTGGACAGGGGCGCGCGCATCGGGCCGGACCCGGATCATTTCGGGTGAGGGCGCGATGGGCACATTGCCCATCCTACGCGGCGTCCGTCATGTAGGATGGGCAATTCTGCCCATCTTTGCCTAACCGTTCCAGCCGCGATACCAGTCGACAAAGCGTGCCACGCCATCGCGGATATCGGTTTTGGGCAAGGCGCCGACCAGCGCCGTGACCAGGTCCGCATCGGCCCATGTGGCGGGCACATCGCCGGGCTGCATCGGCAGCATGTTCCGGGCGGCCTTGCGGCCAAGGGTATCTTCAATCGCGGCGATGAAATCGGTCAGGGCGACAGGGGTGCCATTGCCGATGTTGACGACGCGGTAGGGGGCGACGGGCGACAGACTGTCCATCGGGCCTGCGGGCGTGGCCCCGGGTACGGCATCAATCAGGCGGATGATGCCCGTGACCAGATCATCAACATAGGTGAAATCGCGGCGCATGTCGCCGTGGTTGTAGACATCAATCGCCGCGCCCTGCAGGATTGCCTTTGCGAATTTGAACAGCGCCATGTCGGGGCGGCCCCAGGGCCCGTAGACGGTGAAGAACCGGAACATCGTGGTCGGCGTACGGTAAAGATGGGCGTAGGAATGGGCCATCGCCTCATTCGCGATTTTGGTCGCGGCATAAAAGCTCATCGGGTGCACCGCGCGGTCGGTCTCGCGGTAGGGCATCGCGGTATTGGCCCCGTAGGCCGAACTGGTAGAGGCCATCAGGAGATGGGCAGGCTGGGCCGCGCGGGCGGCTTCCAGCACCTCATACGTGCCGATCAGGTTCGCCTCCACGTATGAGCGGGGTGCGTCGATCGAATAGCGCACGCCGGCCTGCGCCGCGAGGTGGATGACGGCATCCGCGCCCGGCATCAGACCGGCGATGAGGCCCGGCGTTTCGACCAGACCATGGTGAAAGGTGAAATGGGATTGATCCTGCAGCTGCGCGAGCCGCGCCTGTTTCAGGGCAGGATCATAATAGGTGGTCATGCCATCGAGCCCGACAACGCGCCAGCCTGCCTGCAGCAACGCGCGGCAGGTGTGAAACCCGATGAAGCCTGCAGCCCCAGTGACCAATGCCGTGCGCATGCCGCCCCCTGTTTTGCGTTGGGTCGCAGGCTGCGGCGCCGGGGTCAAGGCCCCGTCACTGCGCCACATGCGCGTCAAAGAAGGCGATGGTCTGGGCCACCATCAGATCGAGTGTTTCCGGCCCGGTAAAGGCGTTGAAGACATGGTCCATTTCGGCAGTCCACAACTCCTCTTCCCCCTCGTGCGCGGTGATCAGCAGATCGGCCGAGGCGGGCAGGACGGTGGTATCGGCAGAGCCTTGGGCCACGAAGACGGGGCCTTTGTAGGCGGACAATTCGGCGGGCGGATCGAAGGTGTCGAAACCATCGAAATAGCCCTGCTTCAAGGCAATCTCGGCCCCCCAGGGCAGTGTGATGGGCAAGGCGACATCGCCCGTGACCGAACCTGCGGCAACCGCCTCTTCGCCCAGAATGCCCGTCAGCGTCGCGCGCGGGTTGGCCACGGCGGCCCAGAGCGCGACGGCATCGGGCTGGCCGGACCGCCCGGCGACGGCGGTGGCCACAAGGCCGCCCTGGCTCCACCCGATGAGGGCCAGACTGTCGCCCTTGACGCGGGGATCGGTGGTGAGCCAGGCCATCGCGGCCATGCCGTCGGCCACCTGCCCTTCGAAAGTGGTATCGGCAAAATCACCGGGGCTGTCGCCCGACCCGCGGAAATCGATCCGCAGGCTGGCATAGCCCGCCTCGGCCAGCAGACGGGCGGTGCGGGAAAACACACCTTCATCGGTGGTAGCCACGGCCAGTTCATCGCGCACGCCGGTAAAGCCATGGAACAGCAGGACAACGGGCGCAGGGTCGCCTTCGGGCACATTCAGAGTGCCCACGATATCGCCCAGGGGTGATGGCAGGGTGACCACCGTTTCGTCGGCCATGGCCATAATCGGCAGCGTCAGTGCTGCAACCGTGAAAAGAACCCGCAGTCCCA
>JAAFHS010000354.1 GCA_013298485.1 Rhodobacterales bacterium | reverse complement strand
GTCGTATCCTGCCATCTTCGCCTCCGTCATTTTGCATAAGTTGCGCGGGTAGGTCCACTTCGGACATAAAGTTGCGCAATTTTGGACACTGGGCTAACAGTTGAGTCTTGGAAAGTCAACAAGGCTGACATAAAATCTGGTGGCGGAGGATACCATGGCCGAGACGACAAACCGGGGTGAAAGCCTGCTTTTCCTGACCGATGAACAGGTCAGGAAAGGGATCGAGGCGATGTTCTTTGCCTATCAGGGGTTTACGGCCGACCCGGACCGCATCCTGGAAGGGATGGATTACGGGCGGGCGCATCACCGGGCGGTGCATTTCATCGGACGCTCGCCGGGGACGACGGTGAACAACCTGCTGTCGATCCTGGGGGTGACGAAGCAGAGCCTGAACCGGGTGCTGCGGACCCTGATGGAGGATGGGCTGGTAGAGGCGCGGGTGGGGCGCGTGGACCGGCGCGAGCGGCATCTGCATCTGACAGAAAAGGGTGCGGCACTGGAACGGCAATTGTCGGAGGCGCAGCGGGCGCGGATGCGGGCCGCCTACCGGGCAGCGGGGCCACAGGCGGTGGCGGGGTTCCGGCAGGTGCTTGAGGCAATGATGGACCCCGCGATGCGGGCGCATTATGGTCGCCTGAAAGAGGGGGGACCATGATCGAGCTGCAGCCGCACCTTCTGGTGGTCGATGATGATGAACGCATTCGCGGGCTTTTGCAGAAGTTCCTGGTGCGTCATGGATTTCTGGTCAGCGTGGCGCGGGACGCGGCCCATGCAAGGCGGATTCTGTCGGGACTGGAATTCGACATGATCGTGCTGGATGTGATGATGCCGGGCGAGGACGGGGTCAGCCTGACCCGGCATCTGCGGACGCGGACGACAGTGCCGATCCTGCTGCTGACGGCAAAGGGCGAGGCGCAGAACCGGATCGAGGGGTTCGAGGCAGGGGCGGATGACTATCTGGTCAAACCGTTTGAGCCGAAGGAATTGCTGCTGCGCATCAATGCGGTGCTGCGCCGGGTGCCTGCGGTCAAGGCGGTGAGCGCGCCAAAGACCCTGCAGATGGGCAAAGTGCGCTATGATCTGGACCGGGGCGAGTTGTGGCGCGGGGATGATCTGGTGCGGCTGACTTCGACCGAATCGGCGCTGATGCGGGTCTTTGCGGCAGCCCCGGGGGCGGCGATCAGCCGGGACCGGCTGGTGGGAGATATGGGCGGCGAAGAGGCCGGGGCGCAGGAGCGCGCGGTGGATGTGCAGATCACGCGGCTGCGCCGCAAGATCGAGGCGAACCCGAAGCAGCCGCGCTATCTGCAGACGGTGCGGGGCGAAGGCTATATGCTGGCGCCGGATTGAACCGAACGGACCGGGGGCCAGCCCCCGGACCCCCGGGATATTTCTCCAGAGAGGAAGTTGATGGTTCTGGTCTATGCGCATCCGGCATCCGCGGGGCATGTGACGCCGCCGGGGCATCCGGAGCAGGTAGCGCGGTTATGGTCGGTGGAGCGCGGGCTTTCAGGGTTGGCGGTGGCGCGGCGGGAAATGCCGCTGGGCGTGGATGCGGATGTGCTGCGCTGTCATCCGGCGGATTATATGGCGCGGGTGCGGGGCACCTCGCCCGCGAAAGGCTGGGCGCAGCTCGACGGGGATACCTACCTGTCGCCGGGGTCGGTTGAGGCGGCACTGCGGGCCGTGGGCGGGGCCTGTGCGGCGGTGGATGCGGTCATGGCGGGCGGGCGGGCCTTTGTGGCCGCGCGGCCGCCGGGGCATCATGCAGAGACCGAAACCGCCATGGGGTTCTGCATCTTTGGCACCGTGGCCATTGCGGCGAAACATGCGATGGAGGTGCATGGGCTGACGCGCGTGGCCATCGTCGATTTCGATGTGCACCACGGCAACGGCACGCAGGATCTGCTGTGGGACGAGGCGCGGTGCCGGTTCATCAGCAGCCACCAGATGCCGCTCTATCCGGGCACGGGGGCGGCGTCGGAACGGGGCGCGCACGGGCAGATCATCAACATCCCCTTGCGCGAAGGATCGGGCGGGGCGGTGATGCGGGCGGCGTATGAAGCGCAGGTATTTCCGGTGCTGGAGGCCTATGCCCCTGAACTTCTGCTGATATCGGCGGGGTTTGATGCACATCGCGATGATCCATTGGCGGGGCTGATGTGGCAGGCGGCGGATTACGCATGGCTGACGCGGCGGCTGTGCGCGATTGCGGGAACCCGTGTGGTATCCTGTCTTGAAGGGGGCTATGATCTGGATGCCTTGAGCGATTGCGTGGCGGCCCATGTGGGTGCCTTGGGGGAATGATGAGCGAGAAACCGATTGCCGAGATGACCTTTGAAGAGGCGATGGCGGCCCTGGAGCAGGTGGTGAGTGCGCTGGAAAAGGGCGAGGTGCCGCTGGAGCAGTCGATTGCCCTGTATGAACGGGGGGCGGCGCTGCGCGCGCAATGCGCGGGAAAACTGGCCGCCGCCGAGGAAAAGGTGGAACTGATCCGTGCGGCCGAGGGGCGCGCGGTGGGCACGACCCCGGTGGAGGGGATGTGATCTTCCCCACTGCATTGCGGACGGCGGCGGGTCTGTGCGAGACGCGGCTGATGGCGGCACTTCAGGGCCGCGCAGAGGTGCCGGTCGTGCAGGCGATGCGCTATGCCCTGCGGGGCGGCAAGCGGTTGCGGGGGTTTCTGGTTCTGGAATCGGCGGCGCTGTTCGGGATTGCACCTGCGCAGGCGACCCCTGCGGCGGCGGCGGTAGAGGCCTTGCATGCCTATTCCCTGGTGCATGACGATCTGCCCTGCATGGATGATGATGCGCTGCGGCGCGGGCAGCCCACCGTGCATGTGAAATGGGATGAGGCGGTGGCCGTTCTGGCAGGCGATGCGCTGCAGACGCTGGCGTTTGAATTGCTGTGCGATCCAGGCTTAGGGTCGGGGGACGTGCGGATTGCGCTGGTGGCGGGCCTCGCGCGGGCCTCGGGGGCGGAGGGGATGGTTCTGGGGCAGGCTTTGGATATCGCAGCGGAGACGGCGGTAGCGCCTTTGGGCCTGGATGAGATCACGGCCCTGCAGGTGGGCAAGACGGGGGCGTTGATCGGCTGGTCTGCGCAGGCGGGGGCGGTGATTGCGGGGGCAGATGTCGCCCCGCTGCGCGCCTATGCCACGGCCCTTGGCCTTGCGTTCCAGATTGCCGATGACGTGCTGGATGTCACGGGGGACGCGGGCAAGGCGGGCAAGGCGCTGCAAAAGGACGCAGCGGCGGGAAAGGCCACGTTCGTGTCCCTGCTGGGTCTTGATGGCGCGCGGGCGCGGGCCAAGTCATTGATTGATGAGGCCTGCGATGCCTTGGCACCTTACGGGGCAAGGGCGGATTTGTTGAAGGAAGCAGCGCGATTTACGATTGCGCGGGAGAGTTGATGTGGAACGCCCTGTAACCCCCTTGCTGGACCGCGTACATATTCCTGCGGATATGAAGGGTCTGTCTGACCGCGAATTGCGGCAATTGGCGGACGAGCTGCGCGCCGAGACCATAGCGGCAGTATCGGTGACGGGCGGGCATCTGGGCGCGGGTCTGGGTGTCGT
Source organism: Rhodobacterales bacterium (assembly GCA_013298485.1). Classification (GTDB taxonomy): domain Bacteria; phylum Pseudomonadota; class Alphaproteobacteria; order Rhodobacterales; family Rhodobacteraceae; genus JAAFHS01. The sequence continues at coordinate 88 of JAAFHS010000354.1, read as the reverse complement.
CGAACTGACCGTGGCCCTGCATGCGGTGTTCGATGCACCGCGCGACAAGATCATCTGGGATGTCAGCCATCAGTCCTATCCGCACAAG
>JAAFHS010000353.1 GCA_013298485.1 Rhodobacterales bacterium | reverse complement strand
TGCCGTCTCTTCGGCCTTGGCGCGTTCCTCCTCCAGCAGGCGGCGTTCATCTTCGGTCATCGAATCATTCGACAGAATGCCGCGCAGGCTGGCCTCGGTGCGCGCGTTTGCAGCCTCAGCCGCACCTGCGGCCTCGGTACCCTCGGCGGTGGGGTCGACGGCGGGCTGGTTCACCACGATGTCCGGGGCCACGCCCAGCGCCTGGATCGACCGGCCCGATGGGGTGTAGTAGCGCGCCGTGGTCAGGCGCATCGCGCCATCACCACGCAGCGGGATCAGGGTCTGGACCGAGCCTTTGCCAAAGCTTTTGGTACCCACAACGATGGCACGGCGGTGGTCCTGCAATGCGCCTGCCACAATCTCGGAGGCCGAGGCCGACCCGCCGTTGATCAGTACGACCACGGGCTTGCCTTCTGCCAGATCGCCCGCCGTGGCGTTGAACCGCTCACCATCCGAGGCCCCGCGCCCGCGGGTGGAGACGATTTCACCCTGTTCCAGAAACGCATCCGACACATCGATGGCCTGGTTCAGCAGACCGCCGGGGTTGTTGCGCAAATCGATGACAAAGCCTGTCACCTTGTCCATCCCGCCCAGCTCTTCGACGGATTTCGCCAGCTCTTCCTGCAGGCCGCTGAAGGTCTGTTCGTTGAAGGTGGTGATGCGCAGCACGGCCACATTGCCCACAACGCGGCTGCGGACCGCCACCAGTTTGATCGTGTCCCGGATGATCGAGATATCGAAGGGGTCCTGCACGCCTTCGCGCACGATGGTGACGATGATTTCCGATCCGACGGGGCCGCGCATCAGGTCGACCGCATCATCCAGCGTCAGGCCCAGCGTGCTTTCCCCGTCAACCGCGGTGATGAAATCGCCCGCCTCCACGCCTGCTTCGTCCGCGGGCGTGCCGTCCATGGGCGAGACGACCTTGACATAGCCTTCCTCCTGGCTGACCTCGATCCCGAGGCCGCCGAATTCACCGCGCGTCTGCACCTGCATATCGGCGAAATCATCCGCTGACAGATAGCTGGAATGCGGATCAAGCGAGGTGAGCATGCCGTTGATCGCCGCCTCGATCAGGTCCTTGGAATCGACCTCTTCGACATATTGGTTGCGGATGCGTTCGAAGATATCGCCGAACAGATCAAGCTGTTCGTAGACCGAGCCTTCGTCCGTCGCTTCCTGCGCGAGCAGCGGCCCTGCGACCTGCGTGGTCAAGATGGCCCCGGCCAGCGTTCCGCCAAAGGCGGCCAACATGAATTTCTTCATCGCGCATCAGTCCTTTTGTTCCTGCCCGGTCAGGGCAAACCATTCGGCCGGATCGACCGGCTCTGATCCTTGTCTCAACTCGATATAGAGCGTTTCCGTCTCGCGTGCACCACCACCATTTTCGGCATTGGCAAGAAATTCATCACCGGCAGTTGGATCGCCCCCGCCCATCAGACCGAGGGGCGCACCTGCGGGCACGACCTCGCCCACCTCGCCGTAGACTGTGTCTAACCCGCTTAGCACCAGAAGATAGCCACCACCGGGTTCAAGGATCATCACATTTCCGTAGTCGAGCAGCGGGCCGCGATAGCGGATGGTGGACGCATGCGGGGCTGTGACCAGCGCACGGGGCCGCGTGGCAAGGGTCAGGCCGGGGCGGCGCACGCCAGCGGCATCCGCCTCATCCGCGCGCAGGATCAGCGTGCCCAGGACGGGCAGGGGCAGCGTGCCGCGTCTGGTAGTGAAATCCTCGTTCGGGTTTTCCGACAGGGTCAGGCCGTTTGCAAACGCCTCCAGCGTATCGGCGCTGTCCAAGAGGCCGCGCAGCACTTCGGGGTCTTCGGTAAAGCGGCGGGGCAGGTCGGTGCGGTCGGACATGGCTTGGCTGAGTGCCGTGCGCGCCGTCTGTGCCGTGGCAAGGCCGGTCTTCAGCGTCTCACCCGCCGCGCGCTGCAGGTTGCGCAGATCGCGCAGTTCGGTCAGCTGCGCCTTCAGCGTATCGGCTTCGGCCTGCAGGGCGGGCGTCACCTCGGTCAGCAGCAGCCCCGATTGCACGGTGCCGACGGGGCCGGACGGATGCAGCAGCAGCAAAGGCCCCGGTTCGGATTGCAGTTGCGTCAGCACCCCCACCAGTTGCGAGACCTGATCGCGCTTGGCATCCAGCTGCAACTGCAAGGCCGCCTCGCGGATTGCAGCCTGACGCAGCGCCTCGCGCAGGGCGGCCAGCCCGTCTTCATAGGCGCGGATGGTCTGGGTCAGTGCAGAGACGCGGTCGCGTGCGCCGGTTGCCGCCTGCAACGCTGTCACCGCTGCCGCCAGATTTTCGCTGGCCGCCGCCGCCTCGGCCGCGACATCCTGCGCCTGAGCGGGGCTTGCCAGAATGAGCAGAAGGGCCGCGAGACGGATCATAGGATGAGGCTTTGCCCGGTCATTTCGGGCGGTTGCGGCAGACCCATCAGGGACAGCAGCGTGGGGGCCAGATCGGCCAGCCGCCCATCGCGCAGCCGCGCGCCGGGGGGACCGCCGACCAGAATGACAGGCACGGGGTTGGTGGTATGCGATGTGTGCGGCCCGCCCGTGACAGGATCGACCATCAATTCGCAATTGCCATGGTCGGCCGTGACGATCATCGCGCCCCCGGCCTTTTCAAGGGCATCCAGCGCCCGGCCTAGACCCGCATCCACCGCCTCGCAGGCCTTTATCGCAGCCGCCAGGATGCCGGTATGCCCGACCATGTCGGGGTTGGCGAAATTGACCACGATCAGGTCATGGCCCGCTTCAATCGCGCCCACCAGATGATCTGCCACCTCTGCCGCCGACATTTCGGGCTGCAGATCATAGGTGGCCACCTTGGGCGAGGGGGCCATATGGCGAGTCTCGCCCGTAAAGGGCACCTCGCGTCCGCCATTCAGAAAAAAGGTGACATGGGGATATTTTTCCGTCTCGGCCAACCGGAACTGCGTCTTGCCATGGGCGGCCACCCATTCGCCGATCGTGTTGACGATGCTACGCTTGGGATATGCCGTGGTCATGAAGGCATCATGGGCATCCGAATATGCGACCATGCCCAGCATCGCGGCCCAGTGCGGGCGGGGGCCGGTGTCAAATTCAGCAAAACCGGGGGCACCCAGCGCCGACAGAATTTCGCGTGCGCGGTCGCCCCGGAAATTCAGGCAGAAAAAGCCGTCGCCATCGCGGGCACCGGCATAGTCTGCGATCACCGTTGGGGCCACGAATTCATCGGTTTCGCCGCGTGCGTAGGCATCTGCCATGGCCACCGACGCCGTCGCCGCAGGCTGCCCCGCCGCGCGGATCATCGCGTCATAGGCGCGGGCCACACGCTCCCAGCGGTTGTCGCGGTCCATCGCCCAGTAGCGCCCGATGACGGTGGCAATGCGCGCGCCCGCAGGCAGCCCCGCCGCCAGTGTCGCGATGAAGCCCGCACCCGACGTGGGGGCGACATCGCGCCCGTCGGTGATGGCATGGATGACCACGGGCACACCAGCGGCCGCAATCGCCTGTGCTGCGGCCAGCAGATGCGTGATATGGCCGTGCACGCCGCCGTCCGACACGACCCCCATCAGATGGGCGGTGCCACCCGTGGCGCGCAGTTTCGCAATGAAGGCCAGAAGGGCGTCGTTCCGCGCAAAGCTGCCGTCCTCTACCGCCAGATCAATGGCGCCCA
>JAAFHS010000352.1 GCA_013298485.1 Rhodobacterales bacterium | reverse complement strand
CATCGACACGCCGAATTCCAGGCTGAGGAAATGCCGGAACCGCGCCGAATCCAGCACGCCCGCCATGCCCACGACGCGGTTGTGCGGCAGGCCGGAAAATTCGCGCAAGGCCCAGACCATGGCATCCAAGGGGTTGGTGATGCAGATGACGAAGGCCCCGGGGCAATGCTTCTTGATGCCCTCACCCACCGATTTCATCACTTTCAGGTTGATGCCCAGCAGATCATCCCGGCTCATCCCCGGTTTGCGCGGCACGCCTGCAGTGACGATGCAGACATCGGCCCGGCGCAGGAAGGCATAGTCGTTGGTGCCCTGCACATCAGCATCAAAGCCTTCGGCAGGCCCGGATTGCGCAATATCCAGCGCCTTGCCCTGCGGTGTGCCCTCGGCAATGTCGAACAGGACGACATCACCGAGTTCCTTGAGGGCCGCCAGATGGGCAAGGGTGCCCCCGATCTGTCCTGCGCCGATCAGTGCAATCCTGGGTCTGGCCATGCGAGTCATCCTTCGGTCCGGTTGATTTTCGCGTTAGGGCGTAGTCCTTCGCGCGGCGTTGCGCAAGCCTGCTGCAATGCGGCGTGAACGGATGGCCTGCCGACCGCCCTGCAGGACCCCGGGGCATTACACAGTTGTGACTTGTCCGTGATCGCCCCGCGATGGTTAGGCTTTTTGCGGGGACGTATAGCGTTTGAGGTGCAACCATGTCAGAGGACGATTTTAGCTTTACGGATCTGGGGTTTGGTGATCGGTTTGTCTTTGTTCCGGCAAACCCGGGCACAACCCTGACGGCGTCAGATGTTCTGAACATCGTGACGGCAAACTTTCCGCCCGAGCAGAATTTCATCAATTACTTTGATGATTACGCACAGGCACTGCGCGAGGATATTGTTCAATTCGGCCCGCCACAGATTGAATCCGTCAACAACGGCGACGATATCTTTGTGCGATTTATGAGTGAAGACAACACGATCGCGTTTGAAGTGTTCGCCAATGCCGATGGGTCGAACACGGATATCACGATCCGCAATCTGCTGCTTGATCCCGCTGATTTTGCGGCGCTGATCGCTCCCGTCAGCATCGAAGACATTCTGACGACGACAGACATCGATCTCGAGACCATTTTTGGCGACATGGGTTTTGTCCTGCAGGATCCCTTTGCCGGTTCCGATCTGACGCAAACGCTAGATGGGGTGGATTTCGGCGGACTGACACTTTTCGGCAGTCTGTTCGATTTCGGCTTCGGTGGCGGCGGGTTCGGGTTTGACAGCTACGACTTCGACTTTGGTTTCGGGGGTGGTTCTGGCGGCGGCGGCTTTAACGACTATAGTAATCTGTTCTTTGAAAGCATCGATTTCAGCAGCCTGACCCTCGGCTGACCGGGTTGATCTGCCTCACCGTTCCACGATAGGCGTATGCCCGCGTCGGTCAGCACCGATCCGGGCATACGCCAAAAGGCTTTGCCACAATGTGGAGAGCCTCGCCATGGACGGTACAACATTTTGGGTGGTTGCAGTCGTGGCCGCCATCCTTGTCGGCATGGGCAAGGGTGGCCTGCCGGTGGTGGGCATGCTGGGCGTGCCGGTCCTGAGCCTTGTCATCTCGCCAGTTGCTGCAGCGGGGTTGCTGCTGCCGGTCTACGTCGTGTCGGACATGTTTGGTCTTTACGCCTATCGCGCGGCATTCGACCGGCGCGTGGTGGCGATATTGGCGGCGGGGGCGACGGCAGGCGTCGGCATCGGCTGGGCCACGGCGAGTGTGGTGCCCGAGGCGGTGGTGACGGTGCTGGTGGGCCTGATCGGGGCGGTGTTCGCATTGAACCTGCTGATCCGGCCGCACCTACCTGCGGCGCGCACGGCGCAGGTGGCACCGGGGCTGTTCTGGGGCGTACTGACGGGGTTCACGAGTTTTGTCAGCCACGCGGGCGCGCCACCGTTTCAGGTTTACGTGCAGCCCCTGGGGCTGGCCAAGGCGGTGTTTGCGGGCACGACGACGGTGCTGTTCGCCTATGTCAATGTGATCAAGCTGGTGCCCTATTTCGCCCTGGGGCAGATCAACCTTGGCAGCCTGCAGATCGCGGCCGTGCTGGCCATGCCTGCGGCGGCGGCGGTGTTCGCGGGCGTCCGGCTGGTCAAAGTGCTGCCCGAGGCGCTGTTCTTCCGCCTCGTGACATGGGCGCTGCTGGCGATTTCGGTCAAGCTGATCTGGGACGGGCTGGCGGGATAGCCGCCCCTCAGGCCGGATCGCCAGCGGCGGGCAGCTCTTCGGTGACCGTCTCATATCCCTGACCGCTGGCCACCATGCAGGACATGCCGTTGGGCAAGGTCATCAGGATGGTCCAGGTGCCTGTGGCATCTGCGGCATAAACCTCCATCACCGCGCCCTGGCCCGCAAGGCCGATGCCACGCCGGGTTTCGCCGTATTTTTCGGCCAGCGATGCCGTGGCCGTCTCACGCGGGGCGCATTGGGCGGTTTGGGAAAATGCCGCGTGACTGGCAAGGATGACCCCTGCAAATCCAAGGGACAGGGCAAGGAATGTCTGCTGCATCATGGGCCTTTCCGGGGCCGTCTTGGCCCGCCTGTGATCCGCGCCGGGGGTGACGCCACGGGGCAAAGCCTGCGCGCGGGATGCCAAGAACTGGTTAACCGCACGGGCGTTCCGTCTTTGATCGCTGATATTGTGATCACCAGTTTTTTGATCGCAGGGGCCGTTGCAGTTGTCCGGGATTGGCGGCAAGGTCGCGGCAATGTCACCAGCCAGGGGAACCGCCGCCATGACACTTCTGATCCTCGGCCTTGCCCTGTGGTGGGGCGCGCATCTGTTCAAGCGGCTGGCCCCCGATGCGCGCGCGCGGCTGGGCGATCCCGGCAAGGGGCTGGTCGCGGTGGCGCTGGTGGCGGCAATCGTGCTGATGGTGATCGGATACCGGGGCGCGGATTTCATTTCGGTCTGGAACCCGCCCGCGTTCCTTACGCATGTGAACAACCTGCTGATGATTTTCGCGTTCTACCTTTATGCTGCCAGCGGTGCGAAGACCTGGATCACCACCGTGATCCGCCACCCGCAGTTGACCGGGTTCAAGATATGGGCCGTGGCACACCTGCTGGTGAATGGCGATCTGGCGGCGATTGTGCTGTTCGGCGGCCTGCTGGCCTGGGCCGTGGTCACGGTCATCCTCCTGAACCGGGCGGCGCGGGAATGGATCCCGCCAGCGCGGGCGCCTGCGCGCAAAGAGGTGACGACAATCGTCGCAACCATCGTCGTTCTGGGCGTGGTGATGGGCATTCACAACTGGCTGGGCGTGCAGCCCTGGGGATGAGGGCTGGGGGGATGAGATGAAACTTTACCGTTTCCTGTCGGATGACGACACATCCGCCTTCTGCCACAAGGTGACGGCGGCGCTGAACAAGGGCTGGGTGCTGCACGGGGCCCCGACCTATGGCTATGATGCGGGCCGCGGTGTGATGCGCTGCGGGCAGGCGGTGGTCAAGGACGTGCCGGGCCAGTACACGCCCGAGGTGAAACTGGGCGAGCAGTAGGGCTTGCCTTTGCCGCCCCGCGCCCGGCATGATTGACCGATTGGAAACTGCAAGGAATGCCCATGTCTGTGCCCGTTCGTCTTGGCCTTGTCCTGTCCTGTCTTGCGACGCAGGCCTGCGCGCAGACCGCGCCTGCCTGCGACTTTACCGGG
>JAAFHS010000351.1 GCA_013298485.1 Rhodobacterales bacterium | reverse complement strand
CAAGGCCGTACAGTCCCGCGCAACCATCCGCGTGATGCGTCACATGCCCGCCAATGGCACCCGGCGGCGCGATGATCGCATCGCCGGGTTTCGTCAGCGCCATGAAGCCGTACAGGTTGGCCATCGCCCCGCTGGCCACCCGCACCTCGGCATATTTCGCACCGAACACCCCGGCCGCGAGTTCAGCCGCGATGACCTCGATCTCCTCGATCCCCTCCAGCCCCATTTCATACTTGTCGCCCGGATAGCCAAGGCTGGGGCGTGACCCCAATCCCCGCGCCAGCGCCGCCTCGGCCACCGGGTTCATCACATTGGTCGCGGGGTTCAGGTTGAAACAATCGCGGTCATGGATCGCCGTATTGCGTTGCATCGCCGCCTCGATCCGCGCGGCGACGGTGGTAGATGCGTCAGCAGTTTCCGTCGCGAACCGCTGCACCAGCGCCTCGCAGTTGGCGGGCACCCATGGGCGGGGGGCGAGGGTCGTCATGCGAAGGCTGCCGTCAGCGCGATGGTGACCATATCGCCAAAGCTGCGCTCACGCTGATCGGCGGGCAGCGCCTCATGCGTCAGCAGATGGTCCGAGATTGTCAGAACCGCCAAGGCGCGGCGCTGGTAGCGCGCAGCGAGGGTGTAAAGCTCTGCCGCCTCCATCTCCACGCACAGTGTGCCGTGGCGCTGCAATTGGTCCGTCAGGTCGGGGCGTTCGTCATAGAAGGTGTCGGATGAATAGATGCCGCCCACGTGGGTCGTCACATCAACCAGAGCGGCGGCCTTGTGTGCTGCCATCAGCAGGCCGAAATCGGCGCAAGGCGCGAAATGCAACTCGCGGAAGATCGACCGGGACGGGCTGCCGCAGGTGCTCGCCGTCTGTGCCAGAACCACATCACGGATTTTGACATGCGGCTGCATCGCGCCTGCCGAGCCGATCCGGATCAGGGTTTGTGCGCCGTAATCCTTCATCAACTCATTGGCATAGATCGACAGTGACGGCATCCCCATGCCCGAGCCTTGGATCGTCACGCGGTGCCCGTTCCAGGTGCCGGTATAGCCCAGCATGCCCCGCACTTCGTTCACCAGAACGGCGTCTTTCAGAAAGGTCTGCGCGGCCCAGCGGGCGCGGTAGGGATCGCCGGGCATAAGCACGGTTTCGGCAATGTCGCCCGGTTTGGCACCGATGTGAAAGGTCATGGAACACCTGTTCTGTATCAAAGGGACGGGATCGCCCATCGTCAGGGCATCTGTCTTGGATACTCACAGTAAATTGCCGTCGGCGTACAGGCCAGAGGGGAAAATTGCTTTGCCCTCGATGCGCCGGATTGTCGAATTGACCGGACGTCCGACGCGCGCTATCGATTGAACATTCAATGCACTTCATTTCCCCGTCCTGTATCCCGGAGCATCCCAGATGTCCTTTATCGTTTTGTCCGTTGGCCGCGGCGGTGCAAACCTGGTCATGGATGTGATGACCGTTCAGAACGCGCTGAATAACATCACGGCGGGCACGATGGCCGCCTTTCCGCTTGTCGTGACCGGGTCGATGGATGCGATGACGGAAACCAAGATCGCGATGTTTCAGCGCCAGTATCTGCCGTCCGAACCTGTGGATGGTCTGATCCAGCCCCGGTCGCTGGCGGAAAACATGCTGTTGAGCCTGTCTGTCGTCAAGGTCGCGGCAACATCGACGATGGTCACCTATGCCGCCGATATTCCGGCGGAGTCGAAAATCGTGGATGCCTATGCGTTCGCGGTGATCGAAAAGGCGCTGACAACCGCCAAGATGACGGCGGCCAAAATCACCTCGACGATCCGGTTGGCGGCGGAACAGGCGGCGATCATGTACCGCTATGCGTCGGCGAACCTGGCCGAGCAGTACAAGCTTTACGGGGCGACCGGGGATGCGGTGCTGGACGTGTTCAAGGCGAACCAGGCGAAGCCAAAGGCCGAAGTCATCAAACTGATGACCGCCAAGATCGAAGAGCTGCATGCCAAGGGGCGGCCCGTGTCGAACCACCTGTCGACGCCGGACCAGTACAAAGCCCTGAATATCATTGATCTGGGCGTGAACAGCACAGCGGCCGTGGCGGGCAAAAGCTTTAACAAAGCGGGGCTGACGAAGGCGTTCCGGGATATGGAAAAAGACGGCTACATCAAGAAATTCATTGATGAGACGGCCAAGAAGAACAGCTGTTGGCATCTGGAAATCGTGCCGAACGCGAAAAAGCTGTAGGTGCTATTCGGCGGCCAGCGCGGTTTTATCCACCAATCCCACAATATCCATCATGATGCGGTTCAACTCAAAATCCTTGGGTGTGTAGACAGCCGCCACACCCATCGCCCGCAGGGCGCTGGCGTCGTCTTCCGGGATGATGCCCCCCACAATCAGCGGGGTATCCTCCATCCCATGCGCCCGCATCAGGGCCAGCACTTCGGTGATCAGCGGCAGGTGGGACCCTGACAGGATCGACAGGCCCACCACATGGGCGCGCTGTTCGACTGCTGCGGTGACAATCTCGGCAGGCGTCAGACGGATGCCGTCATAGTGGATGTCCATGCCGCAATCACGGGCGCGGGCGGCAATCTGTTCAGCCCCGTTGGAATGGCCGTCAAGGCCGGGCTTGCCCATCAGAAAGGTGAGGCGGCGGCCGAGTTTCGTGGACACGGCATCAACGGCATCGCGGATCGGTTCCAACCCTTCGGTGCGGTTCGACGGGCTGCGCGACACGCCGGTGGGCGCGCGGTATTCGCCGAACGCCTGCCGGATCACGGCGCCCCATTCGCCGGTCGTGACCCCGGCCTTGGCGCAGGCAATCGAGGGCGGCATCACGTTCTGACCTGTCGCGCAAGCATCGCGCAGGGCCCTCAGTGCCGCCGTGACCGCCTGCTTGTCGCGGCCCGCACGCCACGCTGCAAGGCGGGCAATCTGGTCAGCTTCGGCATCGGCATCGGCCAGCATGATCGACCCGTCGCCTGCCGTCAGCGGGCTGGGCGTGGTCTCAATCCAGCGGTTCACGCCGACGACCGTGGTGTCCTTGCTCTCGATCCGGCCGATCCGTTCCGCATTCGCCTCGACCAGACGGCCTTTCATGTAGTCGATGGCCGCCACCGCCCCGCCCATCTGATCAATCAGTGCCAGTTCCGCCCGCGCGCCGTCTTTCAGTGCCGCGACTTTGCGGTCGATCGCGGGATTGCCATCAAACAGATCGTCATATTCCAGAAGGTCCGTTTCATATGCGAGGATTTGCTGCATCCTGAGCGACCACTGCTGATCCCAGGGGCGCGGCAGGCCCAATGCCTCGTTCCACGCGGGCAGTTGCACGGCGCGGGCGCGGGCGTTTTTGGACAGCGTCACGGCCAGCATTTCGATCAGGATGCGGTAGACGTTGTTTTCGGGCTGCTGTTCGGTGAGGCCAAGGGAATTGACCTGTACGCCATAGCGGAAGCGGCGGTACTTTGCGTCCTGCACCCCGTAGCGTGCGAGGCAGATCTCATCCCACAGGTCGACAAAGGCGCGCATCTTGCACAGCTCGGTCACGAACCGGATGCCTGCGTTGACAAAAAACGATATTCTGCCGACCATATTCGGAAAATCTGCCGCTGAGACTTTCCCTTTCAGATCATCCAGCACTGCGCAGGCGGTTGCCAGCGCAAAGGCCAGCTCCTGCTCCGGCGTCGCCCCCGCCTCTTGCAGGTGGT
>JAAFHS010000350.1 GCA_013298485.1 Rhodobacterales bacterium | reverse complement strand
GGTGCGGTCACAGGTACCCGCGACGATGCCCAGATCATGCGTGATCAGGATGATCGCGGTGCCGAAATCGCGCCGCACCTCGGCCAGCAGGGCGATGATCTGGGCCTGCACGGTCACATCGAGCGCCGTCGTCGGTTCATCCGCGATCAGCAGGCGGGGTTTGCACAAAAGGGCCATCGCGATCATCACACGCTGGCGCATGCCGCCAGAAAATTCATGCGGGTACATGTCGATGCGCGCCGCCGCATCGGGGATGCGCACTGCGTCGAGCATGCGCAGGCATTCGGCGCGGGCGGCGGTACGCGACATGCCGGAATGCAGGGTCAGAACTTCGGCCATCTGATCAACGACACGCATATAGGGGTTGAGCGAGGTCATCGGATCCTGAAAGATCATCGCGATTTCCTGCGCGCGGATCTTGTTCAGCGCCGCCTGCGACAGGCCCAGCACATCCGTGCCGTCATAGCGCACCTTGCCACTCGCGCGCCCGTTGCGCGCAAGCAGGCCCATGATGGCAAAGGCGGTCTGGCTTTTGCCCGACCCGCTTTCGCCGACTATGGCCAGCGTCTCGCCTGGATCAATATCAAAGCCGATACCGTTGACCGCATTCACATCGCCATCCGCCGTGGTGAAGGTCACGCGCAGGTTTTCAACCGACAGCAGGGGCATCTAGCGATCCTTCGGATCAAGCGCATCGCGCAGACCGTCGCCGACGAAGAACAGGCTGAACAGGATGACGATGAAGATGAACAGGGGAAAGCCGATCTGCCAGAGGACGCCGTACTGCATCTGACTGGACCCGGCCGAGATGAGCGCACCGAGTGAGGTCATCGGCTCCTGCACGCCAAGGCCGAGAAAGCTGATGAAGCTTTCATAGAGGATCATGTTCGGCACCAGCAGTGTCGCATAGACCACGACCACGCCCAGCAGATTTGGCACAATGTGCCGCAACACGATGCGCAGCGGACGCACGCCGGTGGCAATCGCGGCCTCGACAAATTCCTTGTTCTTCAGGCTGAGGGTCTGGCCGCGCACGATGCGCGACATTTCCAGCCATGACAAAAGCCCAATGCCGATGAACAGCATCAGGATGGATTTGCCAAAGACGACAAGCATCAGGATCAGGACAAACATGTAGGGGATCGACATCAGGATATCGACGAGGCGCATCATGATGCTGTCGGTGCGACCGCCGAGATAGCCCGCAATCGCGCCATAAAGCGTGCCGATGATGACGGCGATGATTGACCCCACAATGCCCACCATGAGCGAGATTTGCGTGCCCTGCACCGTGCGGGCGAACAGATCGCGGCCCAGATCGTCAGTGCCGAAGTAGTGCCCGTTGGCAACAGACGGCTGGCCCATCGTGGCGACATTCCCCAGAACAGCCCAGTCGATATCCTGGTTCGACCATGCCGCAATCAGGGGACCGAACAGGGCAAAGAGGCCCACGAGGATTAGTGCTATCAGCGACCAGACCGCAGCGCGGTTGCGCATGAAACGCGTGCGCGCATCGCGCCACAGGGATCGCCCGCGCACATCTGCGGCAGCGGCGAGACGCTGTTCAGACAGGCCGATGGGGTTCAACAGGGATGCCATATCGCCCTCACAACCGGATTTTGGGGTCGATCCATGCGTACAGGATATCGACGACGAGGTTGAAGGTGATGGTCAGCACGCCCAGCAGGATCGTGATGCCCATGATGACCGAATAATCCCGGTTCAGGGCAGAGTTGACGAAATACTGCCCGATGCCGCCGGTGCTGAAATACATGTCCACCACGACGGAGCCTGTGATCATCGCGACGAACACGGGGCCGAGATAGGACAGCAGCGGCAGAAGTGCCGGTTTCAGCGCATGGCGCAGGATGATGCGGCGCATGGGCAGGCCCTTGGCGCGGGCGGTGCGGATGAAATTGGCATTCAGCACCTCGAGCATCGATGACCGGGTGATCCGCGCGATGGAGGCCATGTAACTGGTGGAAAGTGCGATGACCGGCATGATGATGTTCGGCCATGCGCCGCCGTTCCAGCCGCCACCGGGCAGCCATCCAAGCCAGAGTGTGAAGACCAGCACCAGAATGGGGGCCAGCACGAAATTCGGCAGAACCTGCGCGCCGATCGAGATGCCGACGGCACCGTAATCAAGCCAAGTGTTCTGTTTGACGGCGGCACTGATGCCGAGGCCCACACCCACGATCACCGCCAGCACAAAGCCGATGCTGCCATAGGTCAGTGTCACGGGAAAACCGCTTTCGATCAGGTCGTTGACAGATTGGTCCTTGTATTTGAACGACGGGCCGAAATCGAAATGCGCGACGACACCCCATGTGTAATTGATGATCTGCATCGGCAAAGGCTGATCCAGCCCATACTTCGCCTCGATATTGGCCAGCACTTCGGGCGGCAGTTTGCGTTCCTTGGTGAACGGGCCGCCGGGGGCCGCATACATCAGCATGAAGGATGCAACGATCAGGATCAGAATGGTCGGGATGGCGACCGCGAGCCGCCGTGCGATGAAGTTGAACATGGGATGCCTTGTGCAAACAGGCGCGTGCCGCCATCAGGCGGCACGCGCGGTGACGCTATTCAGCGACGCGGTACATGTCTTTGGCGTACCAGTTGTTCTGCACGTTATCGTAGGGATATCCCTTGATCGCCGGATTCAGCATGAACACGGATGTATACTGATAGAGCGGCAGGATCGGCATTTCTGCTGCAAGGATCTGTTCCGCCGCCGTATAGTTCGGCCCCGGGTCCGCCAGCGTTTTCGCTTCGGCCATCAGCCTGTCGTATTCGGCATTGCTCCACTTGCCATCATTCGCCTCGTTCCCCGTGGTCATGATGTTCAGGAAGGTGGATGCCTCGTTATAATCGCCGCACCATGCATAACGGGCCAGATCGAACTGCTGGCTGCTGCGCACCTCAAGGTAGGTTTTCCATTCGTAGTTCGCGAGGGTGACGTTCACGCCCAGTTTCTGCCGCGCCATCTGTGCGACCACCGTGGCCAGCGCCTTGTGCGCGTCCGATGTGTTGTAGATCAGCGTCAGTTCCAGCGGATTGTCAGGGCCGAAGCCTGCGGCAGTCATCAACTCCACGGCCTTTGCGTCGCGCTCGGCCTGCGTCCAGCCTGCATAGTCGATTTCGGGCATGGTAAAGCCATTGGTGTACTGATGCGTCAGGTTATAGGCCGGATACTGGCCCCCCTTCAGCACGGAGTTCACGAACACGTCGCGGTCGAGCATATAGGCCAGCGCCTGCCGCACGCGCACGTCTTTCAGCGCGGGGTTCCCGGAGTCACTCAGGTTCACGGTGTAATAGTAGGTGCAGAGGTTGGGCACCGACGTGGCGGCATCGGGATCACTCGCCTCCAGATCGGGATACTGACCCAGCGGGATATCGGTCTTGTCCAGCTCGCCCGCCTGATAGCGCGTCAGGGCAAGGTTTTCGTCGTTGATGACCAGCGATGTGACCTGTTCGATGATCGTGTTGGCATCGTCCCAGTAGTTCGGGTTGCGCACCATGGTCAGCTTTTCCGCCGGAACCATTTCAGACAGCATATAGGCGCCGTTCGACACCATGTTGCCGGGCTTGGTCCAGTCTGCGCCGAACTGTTCGATCGTCGCCCGGTGTGCGGGAAACAGCGTGGCAAAGGTTGTCATTTCCGCAAAGAACGGTGTCGCCTGGTTCAGCTGC
>JAAFHS010000035.1 GCA_013298485.1 Rhodobacterales bacterium | reverse complement strand
CACCTGCGGGGCGGGGGCCGCAGGTGAAACAGTTTTCTGGTGCTGGTTCTTTCCATATCCGGGGCAGGGCGTGATGCAGGACCGCGTCGCCCATCTCATCCGGCAGGTAGCCGCCGATGACCGCGCCGCATTCCGCGAGCTGTACCGCGCCACCAGTGATGTGCTGTTCGGCGTCCTCATCCGCATGCTGCGCAACCGCGCCAGTGCCGAGGATGGCCTGCAAGAGGTATTTGCCCGCATCTGGCTGCGCGCCGGCACCTTTGTCGAAACCCGGGGCAGTGGCATGACCTGGCTGATGACCATCGCGCGCAACTATGCCATCGACCAGCGCCGCCATCAGAAACTGGTGGAGATGGAGGAGGTGGAGATGGATCAGCTGGTCGATCCCCGCCGGGGCCCCGATGACTATCTGCTGGCGCAGGCCCTGGTCGAGCGGATCATCTTCTGCCTTGGCACGCTGGAGCCCAGACAGGCGGAATGCATCAAGCTCGCCTATCTGGACGGGGCATCCTATGCCGAACTGGCCGCGCGCCATGCCGTGCCGGTGAATACAATGCGCACATGGCTGCGGCGTGGCCTGCACAAACTGCGGGGTTGCGTGGCCGACTGACCGGCCACGCAGGGGGCGGTGCTTACTGCAGCACCATGCCATCCGGCCAGGCAATCGTCGTGGTCAGTGTCACGGCCTTTGTCTCGCCCGCCGCCAGCGGGAAATCCCAGGCCATGATGCCGCGCTGGCCATCGACGTTTTCTTCCGTCACGGGCAGATCGGCGGTCCAGGTGATTTCCAGATCCTCCTGTTCCGAATAGGGCACAAGGTCCATCAGGCGTACATCCCACGCCTCATCCGTCAGGTTTTCCACCTCCAGCACCGCGACCTCTTCGCTGGCGTTCGATGACACGATCAACCCCCGCTCGCCTTCCGCCCTGATCGGCATATCCCGCGTCAGGCGCAGGCCTTCGATGGCGCCGAAGGCCAGCTCGGTTTCTTCGCCGGACTGCACGGCGGCAATCCCCGTGGATCCGATCAAGGTGCCATCGCGGTACAGATAGGCCGTTCCCGGCAGCAGCACCTCATCACCATTGTTGGTGAATTCCGCCATCAGAAACGCCGTCGCATCCGCGCGCGGCACCGCCCGCGCGGTGATTTCCGGCGTCAGGACAACCTCATCCAGCGCCAGCCGCAGATCGGTGACACCCGACTCGACATCTGCCAGCGCACCATACGCATAGACGACCACATCACCCTGCATCAGGGCCTGGCCCACATAATCCGCAGCAGCAGTGACAGCCGGTGCCGGTTCCGAGGTCGGTTCCGCATAGGCAAGATCACTCTCGGCAACAGTGCCATACCTTGCCCGCCCTTCCGCCTCCAGCTTCTGCTCTTCAGTGATGCTGCGATACTCCGGATACAGCACCGATGGCATGGCCTGCGCTGACGGGTTCGCCGTCGACAGCGTCAGCTTCACATGATCCCAGTCTTCGCCCGTATCCTGGCTGACCAGCACGCCCCGCTGCACCGTCAGGCTGGCATCGCCCTCCCGTTCCAGCCGCATGTCATACACCGGCCGCCAGCTCGCATTCTGAATGAACTGCGTGATCGTCACGCTGTTCTCACCCGCCGCGGCCACATCCACCTTCACATTCAGCCCCGCATACAGCGTGCCGTCATAGGATGACGCCTCGTAGGCCGCGCGCGCCGTCGCAAGCTCCGCCCGCAGTTTCACAAGGTCCGCCTGCGCCACCAGCATCTCGCCCGCCGCCGCACGTGCGGAATCCCCTGCCAGCCGCACCTCTTCGCCGATCATCTTGGCGATGTCCCGCAGTGCCGCCGCCGATGTCGCATCCACCGTCGGCTCCACCTTGACGCCCTTCAGGAATTCCACCTGCGCATTCGCCGCGTTGATCTGCGTCTGGATCGCGTCAATCCCCAGGATCGCCACCCGCTCCGCCGCCTCCAGCCGCTCCACTTCCGATTTCGCCCCGGCTGCCGCCTCCGTCAGGCGCGGCGCGGGCGGGGGCAGCAATTCGCCCCGCAGCGCATAACTGCCCAGCGTCACCCCGTCCCCCGGCGCGATCCGCAGCGCCTCGGCATAGGTTTCCGCCGGCAAGTTACCGATCATCAGGTCATGCGCACCCGCAGGTGCCTCAAACGTCACCACCCGCGTGATCTGCGCACCATACGGGTAAACCGTCACATCCGTGATCCGGCTGGTTGCATCAATCTGATCGGCAAAGGCACAGGCGGGAAAGAAGACTGTCGCAAGAAGAATACGGCGCATGATGTGAAATCCTGTTCAGGTGAGTATCTGCACAATCTGACGCAGGTCGCAGCGAAAGTCTTGGGCCATCCCGTCCGATTCAAGCCGCCGGTTGTTTCAGCCGCGCAATCTCATCCCCCGTCAGGGCCCCGTCCAGATAATGCAGCAGCACCGCCACCGCCGCCGCGTGCCCCTGCGCACCCCCCGCCGCCTTGCGCAGCCACAGCCCGTCGATCATCACGCCGATCCCCAGGATGATCTGCGCCAGCCGCGCCCCCCCGATCACCGGCGACAGGGCCGAGGCGAGGTTCGACCGCAGCCGCGCATAAAAATGCGCCTGCAGCCGCGCGAACCTTGCATCCGACCCCGCCCGCGCGCAGACCGACAGCCATGCCTGCCCCGCCGCAGGCGTAAACGCCACCTCCGGGAAATTCCCCTCCAGCACCGCCATCAGCCGCTGCCACGGGCTGCGCGCGCCCCGCAGCCGGGCAATCACATCCTCCAGCAGCGTGCGGTTGTTGTGCCGCACCATGGCGAACAGCACCTCGTCCTTGCCATCAAAGTAATAGGCGAGGATTCCGGGACTCATCCCCGCCTCGGCACAGATTCGCGCCGTGGTCAGCCCATCCAACCCATGCACCATGAACACCCGATGCGCCGCATGGATCAACTCCACCCGCCGGATATCCTTGATTTTCTGACGCTTTTTCGCTGCAGCCATGGCTGTCAATATCACAGCCAAAAAATTGTATGAAGATATAAAAAACTATGCCAGCATTCAGGATCAACAGGGAGAACCCCCATGCGCCTGCCCGTCCTTGCCCTTTGCCTGACCAGCGCCACCGCCGCCTTTGGCGGTGATCCCGAAACCTGCGCCGCCGTGCGCATGGCCGATCTGGGCTGGACCGATATCGCGCTGACCAACACCACCGCCGAAATCATCCTTGATGCGCTGGGATATGATGCCGAACAGACCCTGCTTGGCCTCGATGTCACCTACACGGCGCTGAAGGACAACCAGATGGATGTGTTTCTTGGCAACTGGCGCCCGTTTCAGGACGAACAATATGGCCAGTTCTTCACCGACGGGTCGGTCGAACCCATTGGTGTCAACCTTGAAGGCGCGAAATACACCCTTGTCGTGCCCGATTACGTCGCCGCCGAAGGGGTTGCAGATTTCAACGATCTGGCCAAATTCGCCGATCAGTTCGACCGCAAGATCTATGCCATCGAACCCGGATCGAACCAGCCCCTGCTGGATATGATCGCCGCCAACGCCCACGGCCTTGGCGACTGGGAAATTGTGGAGACATCCGAGGCCGGCATGCTGTCACAGGTCAGCCGGACCTACCCCGATCAGGGCTGGATCGTCTTTCTGGGGTGGGAACCGCACCCGATGAACGTGAACTATGACCTGACCTATCTGACCGGCGGCGATGCTGAATTCGGCCCCAACTTCGGCGGGGCCACCGTGCACACCATCAGCCGCAAAGGCTACGCCGCCGAATGCCCGAATGTGGCAAAGCTGCTTGCCAACCTGTCCTTCGATCTGACCTACGAAAACACCGGCATGGGCATGATGATGGGTGACGGCGTCGCCGCGGCCGAGGCCGCGACCGCGATGATCGCCGCCAACCCCCAGAACCTTGACCGCTGGCTCGATGGCGTCACCACCCTGTCGGGCGAACCCGGCCTGCCTGCGGTCAAGGCGGCCCTCGGCCTGTGACAGCCATGCGCGCAGCCCTGCTTCGGGGCCATGGCGAGCCTTTGCTGATCACCACGCTGCCCCGCCCGGAACCGGGCCCGGGGCAGGTCCTGATCCGGCTTGAGGCGTCGGGCGTCTGCCATACGGACGTGCATGTCTGGCAGGGCAAGGTTCATGCGGCCACACCACCCGATCCGTTCATCCTGGGCCATGAAGGCATCGGTCAAGTCGCGGCCATCGGCACAGGTGTCGCTGATTGGGCCATCGGCGATCGCGCCGGGGCCGCCTGGCTGCACGATACCTGCGGCACATGCGACGAATGCCGCACCGGCCATGAAAGTTTCTGCCAGAACCAGACGGCCCATGGCTTTTCCGTCCCCGGCACCTTTGCCGAATATGTTTGCGTCACTGCCGCCCATGCCGTCCGTCTGCCCGCAGGCGACGCCACCAGCCTTGCCCCCTTGATGTGTGCAGGCGTGACCGCCTTTGGCGCCATTGAACGGGCAAATCTTCAACCCGGCGAAACCTGTGCCATCTTCGGTTGCGGCGGGCTTGGCCTTTATGCGGTTCAGATCGCCGCCCGCGCCGGGGCCCATGTCATCGCCATCGACCCTGACCCCGTCAAACGCGCCGCAGCCATCGCCATGGGGGCGGCACCGGACACCGCCCTTGCGCCCGGGACGGCCCATGTCTGCATCAACTTTGCGCCCACCCCTGCGACATGGTCCCCGATGGTTGAAGGGATCCGCCCGCTGGGTCGTATCATTGCCGCCGCAATGGTGGCAGACCCTGTGCCCTTGAACCAGGAATGGCTGACCACCTCGGGTGTCACCGTCACGGGCACCAGCGTTGGCACCCGCGACCAGATGCGCCGCCTGATGCAGATGCAAACGGTGGCCCCCCTGCAGGGCCAGATCACCGAAATCGCGCTTGATGATGTCACCATGGCCCTGACGATGCTGTCACAGGGGCGCGCACCGGGGCGTTTCTGCATCCGCTTCTGACTTGCGCCATCATCCCGCGCGGCTATGGTCGCCCCAACAGGTGGAGGCCCTATGAAAATCGAACCCTTCGGCGTTGAAATCTGGATGAACGCCTATGAGACGACCTGCGCCTTCAACCTGGCCGAAACCTGCGTGCATTCCCTGACCATCGCCGAACTGATGGCCCTTGCGGGCCGGAACGACCGTGACCTGCAGGCCCTGCTGCCGATGCAGATGACCTATGGTGCAATCGAAGGCTCCCACCGCCTGCGCACGGCCATTGCCGCCCTCTATGCCCATCAGACGCCGGACAACATCGTCGTCACACACGGCACCATCGGGGCCAACAACCTGATCCACCATGCCCTTGTGGCGCCCGGCGACCGCGTGGTCAGCATCACGCCCACTTACCAGCAGCACACCGCCATCCCTGCCAGCATCGGGGCCGATGTCGTGGAACTGCGCCTGCAGGCCGCGGACGCCTATCTGCCCGACCTTGCGGCGCTGCGCACCCTCGCAAAAGGCGCGACACTGATCGCCATGACCAATCCCAACAACCCCACCGGGGCGTTGATGGGCCGCGACATGCTGGAAAAAATCGCGGCGATTGCGCGGGAAAACGACGCCTGGCTGCTGGCGGACGAGGTGTATCGCGGCACCGAACAGACAGGTGATGCCATCACGCCATCGGTTGCCGATCTTTATGAAAAGGGGATCAGCACCGCTGGCATGTCAAAGGCGTTTTCGCTCGCGGGCCTGCGTCTGGGCTGGGTCGCAGCGCCCCGCGCGGTGCTTGATGCGGTGAATATCCACCGTGACTACAACACCATCAGCGTCGGCATGATCGACGATCATTTTGCGACCATCGCACTGGAATCCGCAGACCGCATCATCGCCCGCAGCCGCGCGATCACCCGGCGCAATCTCGCAATCCTGGATGATTGGGTGCACGCGACGCCGGGTGTGACTTACGTCAAACCGCAGGCCGGGACCACCGCCATGCTGGCCTATGGCCGCAATCTGCCGTCACGTGACCTTTGCCTGCACCTCTTGGCCGATACGGGCGTGATGTTCGTCCCCGGGGATGTCTTCGGCATGGAAGGGCATCTGCGCATCGGCTATGCCTGCGACACTGGCGTGTTGCGCGAAGGGCTGGCGCGGGTGGGGGGCTGGCTGGCAGAACACCCCGTCGAATGACCGCTTCAAAGCATTAACAAGGTATTAAATTAGGGCTGTTTTAAAAAGTCATGTCGTTGATATTATTGCTAAAACCTGAAAATTGACAGCCGTCAATTTTCTTCTATTGCAGCCGGAACGGGATCATCGCCAAGGGCGCATTGCGGTCCACCGATGCGCGCAGTTGCGGAAAAAACTCCGCCGCGAGGAACCCGTTATGCGTGTCCAGTGCCACGGGCCGCGCCGACGTCGCCATCGCCATCAGCAACTGCTGCGTATCCCGCGCCGCACCGAACCGCGACATCGGCACATCGAAATTCACCGTATCGCCGCTGAACGACAGATACGGGCTCAGATCCTGCACAACGCCATTGTCATCTATCACGATCATGCTGACATACCGCCCCCGTGCGCCCTGCAGCGCACCGACCAGCCGCTCGCCACTGGCCACCACCTCTGCCTGCACCGCAATCGCCAGCGGAAATGTCGGATAGCGCGCGCCCTCGCGCACAAAGTTCAGCGCGGCGCATTGGCGCGGATCGACCAGCACATTGCGCTGCGGTGGCGGGGTTGCCACATCGGCCATCAGATCGGTTGCGAATGCCAGGATATCCGCCTCATTCGCCGCCATGAATTCCAACGCGACCTCGCCCGCCGCATCCCGCCGCGGTGTCGCAACCAGACAGGGCAATGACAACTGCCCCCGGATGCGCAGGATGAACTCATCCACAGCACTAGGCGGACCTTCGGCAACGTCGGGATCAGACGGTGCCTGTGGCGCAACCGTCGGCAGCGATTGCACCGCTGCCACCGTCTCGGGCGTCGCATCGGTTGGCGGCAATGCATCCGGCACGATGGCAGCACCCCCATCCACCGGCGCGACCGGCTGCACGGCGGCGATCCCCACCGGGGCCAGCGACCCGCCGCCATCCCCCTCGGGCCGGATCGGGCTGAGCGTTGTGGGATCGACCGCCGCGATGGTTTCCGGCTCCAGCCCCGCAAGCGGATCAATCACCTCAGGTTCAGGCTGGATCGTCTCTGGCTCCGGTGCGACCGCGGCGAGCACCTCTGGCGCAACTTCGGGTTCAACAACCGCCTCTTCCGGTGGCAGGATCGCCGGATCGTCCGGTGCAGGATCAACAACCTCGGGTGCGATTTCCATGACGGACAGGGTCACGGCCATGGGTTCCGGCACATCAGTCCCCAGCCGGATGAAATCCAACAGCGGAAACAGGAAATACGCCACCGCCGCCCCATGGCAGATCACGGACAGTCCGAAAGACTGCGCCCAGATCCCGCCTTCGCGCCCGCCACCGATCATGGCCCAAGGCTCCGCCGCAGGGTGACAAGGCGCAGTTCCACATCCGCAAGATCAGGCCGGGTGACGACCTGCAGCAGGCTTTCCGCCGGGGCCTCCTTGCCGATCAGGATATGCAGGGTCACGGGCTGTTCCATATCCTGCAACGCCACTGCCAGAAGATCGGGTGCCACGGGCAGGCCATCCAGTTCCCACTGGCCATTCTTGTCGACCACAAGGATTGGGGCGGGCAGGCGGTCCAGCGGCAGATCGGATGTTTCCGCCAGCGCCATGCCCTGCGCCGCCTGGTTCAGCATCTGGCCCGTCAGAAGAAAGAAGAACAACAGCAGAAACACAATGGACACGATGGAAAACGAAACATCAGCCTCCATCCGCTTGTTGCGCTTCGGCAGGGGTTTCATGCGCCCCTCCCTGCCAGTTGGACCTGTGTGATCCCGCCTGCCGACAGCGCTTCCAGCACCGTGGTCAGGTCCTGCACCTCTGCCTCCGGCTGAATGACAAGGACGATGTTCAGCGTCCCCGCCTGTGTCAAAATGTCGGTCAGCTCATCCGCCTGATCCGTCGTGAACTGCTGACCATTGGCAATGATCTGGCCCTTCGTCACCGTCCAGACGGCGGCATCGGCCCCGGCAGGCTGCGCGGCACCCGTCCCCTCACCCGCACCGTCACCGGGCAGTGTGATGGCCCCCTTCAGTGCCAGCAGGGAATAAGGCGTGATGTTCGACGACAGCATGAAAAAGATCAGCAGATTGAACATCGCATCCGCCAAGGGCGTCAGCGAGATGCGATACCGTTTCGGGTTGCGCCGTTCAGTCAGAAGATCGCGCGTCAGTGGCATGGCGGATCCTGGCCTAGCCTTTGCCAGGGATATCGACCCGGCCATGGATTGCGGCGGAAATCAACGGCTCGATCGTCTGGCGTTCATTCTCGATCCGCCCTTCCAGCCAGATGGCGGCGAAATAGGTGGCAAGCGCGATGGCAAGCCCCGCCGCCGTTGTGGTCAGCGCCGTCCAGATGCCGCCGGCAAGCTGCGCGGGATCGGCCACGCCACCCACGGATGTCGACAAGGTGCCAAAGGCGCTGATCATCCCGATGACCGTGCCCAGCAATCCCAGCATGGGGGCCGCCTGCACCACGGTTTCCAGCACCCGCATGCGGCCAGTCATGGCGGTCAGTTCCGTCAGTGCGACCTGCCGCCCCAGTTCCTCGGCATAAGCAGGCTCATTCGGGCGCGCGCGCAGGCAGATGATCACGGCTTGCAGAATGCGGGTCAGCACGGTTTTGCGTTCGGATGCGCGCGCCAGCGCCTGATCGGCGCGGCCACCAAGCCAGTCATTCAATACATCATCCGCCACGCGGTGACGCCCCACGCCCATCCGGGCAAATTGAATGATCTTGAAGAAAAACACCGTGGCGGCCAAAATGGACAGCGCGATCAGGGCTGCAAACACCACGATGGTCGATGTGCCAAGTGCGGCGATATCGGGCATGTTCATGGTGATTACAATCCGAACTGGATCGCACCGCGCGAGGCGGTGGTCAGCGAGGTCAGACAGCCATCGACAGCGGCCCCACCCGTGGTGGTGCATTGGGCCACATCATTCACGATGATCCGCGAAATCTGGGCGCAGGTCTGGCCGGGGATATCGAACTGCACGACTTTGGTCTTGCCCACGGGCAGCGCACCGAAATCGAGCACGATCAGGCGCGTGACCGCCCCTTCGGCATCAAACACTGCCATCTGAAAACTGGTCATTTCCAAGGGTGCCGTCAGGCCGTTGCTGGCGACATATGTCAACCGACACGCGCCTTCCGCCGTATCGGCAGCCGTGTTCAGTTCAAGCGCGAGACTGGGGGGTGCGGCGTCTTGTGCCCAAAGCGGAGAAGAGCCGAGTGAAAGAGCAATCAAGACTGCAGACAAGCGCGATAACATGACAACTTCCTATCATTTTTGCGCAGCGGGGACTCACGTAACCCCGTGCGGGACCAACATCGGAAATGGTCTGTATTCACGCCCACGTGTCAAGGTAGGATCTGCCGTCTTTATGCCGATCAGGCCTAGCGGAACACACCGACGGCCCAGCTGGACCGGATTTGCCCGTCGCTTTGACGCGTGACAGGCGCGTTTGATGCAGGCAACTGAAACAACGGAGGAATGTTGAAGACCAAATCCTCAACCTCTGTCGGTTCGGGAACGACCGGGTCGCGCTGGTTGGCGCGATCATCACGGGCGTCACGGATTGCTCCGCCATCGCCATTACCCGGATTTTCACCACAGTTCGCGCTGTCGCAGAAAGATTGTGCGAAAGCCGACGTTGTTGTCATGATGAACGCCAGAGCAACCGCACTGGCCGAAAAGCGCAAAACGCGTGCCATAGAGAAAGCCCTTGTGTCCATAAAATACATTCCCATGATAGCCGAGATACAGGTTTTTCGCAATCTCAGTGTATACATGGTGATTCTGACCAAAATGGGGCTGATGCGATCAACACTCGGGTGCCTGCTTTTGACAGGCGCGCCCGCGATGGCAGAATTTGCAGTCTGCAATCAGTCGTTCGATGTGGTAAATGTGGCAATCGGACAGTTTGAACGGGATCAGTTTGTAACGCGCGGGTGGTGGACCGTCGGCCCGAATCAGTGTGCCAACGTTATCCGCGAAAAATTGGAAGCAAGATATGTATATGTTTTTGCACAGGATGTCTTCGGCAATGCGATCCTGAACGGGGGGACGAGCATGTGTGTCGGACCGAAGGAATTTGAGATACAGGGCGAAAAGGATTGCGCCGTGCGCGGCTTTCTTGAAGTACCTTATGTCGAGGTTGATACCCAGCGCACGGAACGCTGGACACTGTTCCTGACACCGCAGGGGGCGGGAGGATGATCGTGGCACGTTTGATACTGTTTGGGCTGCTTTTCGCCTATGCTCTGCCCGTTTCCGCGCAGGATCGTGTGGCCGTGATCGTGTCATCCGAATCAGGCACGACCCCGGTTGAGGACGCAGACAGTGATGCGCTGGCCCTGTCCGAGACTCTGTTCGGGATGGGATTTACCGTGTCGCGTCTGGAAAACCCTGACGCTGCGGGGTTGAGCGCGGCCATTGCCGCCCTGCCAGCGGATGCGACGGCGCTGCTTTACTTCAGCGGCGGGGCCGTGGCGGATGGGGAGGAGGCCTTGCTGTTGTCCGGGCCTGACCGCATTCCGCTGGATCAGACGATTGCCGCTTTGCAAGGCGGCGGACGGGCACAGACGCTAATTTTTCTGGACACCTGCCAGACCGGAGCGACACCTATCCCCCCGCCGGATGACCAGTTGGATTTATTCATCGCGATGACGACAGCACCGGGTACGGATTGCCCCGCCGATGCGCCCCGCATGGCTACACTGATGCAAGAACGGATTGTCACACCCGGACAGGCGCTGGCAGAACAATTCCCTGCGACATTGACCGCGACCGATGCCGCACCAACGCCCGGACTATGGGTGCGTTCGACACTGGCAGCGCCTTTCGTCTTCCGCGCAGCCACCAGTGGCACCCAATTGACGGCGGCCGATTATGACATGCTGGAGCGTCTGGCACCCGAGGACCGCGAGCGGATGATCGCCCTTTGGAAAGATGCAGGGATTGCAGTTGATATCGGGGGCCCATCAACGGGCGGGCTGACGGCGCGGGTTGTCGAGACGGTGGTCGTCGCATCGCCGGTTCGGCCCGTTGTCGTTGAAACGGCAA
>JAAFHS010000349.1:2208-3717 GCA_013298485.1 Rhodobacterales bacterium | reverse complement strand
AAAGCGTGATCATGGGGGTCTTTCGGAAGGTGCGGCCCACCGCGGCGGGCCGCATGATTGTTAACGCTTTCAGGCCGTCTTGTCAGCCTCGCGCGCCCAGACAAAGCCTGCAACGCCACCCATCACGGCCCAGACGGCAAGGCCGACACCAAGGACACGGGCCGCGAAGGCAGCCGCAACCTCGGGCGGGGCAACGCCGCTGAACCCGTCCAGTTCCGGTGCGCCGATGACGTGCGGGGCTGCGAGCAGCAATACTGCGGCCAAGGCAGCTATTGCGCCACGGCCATAGGCGAGGAGGCCGAGTGCGCCACCAGTCGCAATCACGGTGCCCCACCACCAGACCTGCCGCGCACCGAGATCGGCGGCCAGCGTGCCGGGCAGTTCGGGGGCAAGGCCCATGGCCGGAGCCAGCTGGAAGGATGCGAAGCCTGCGATGCCCCAGAGTAGGCCTTCGCGCGCGGTGATGACATGGCCGTAGATGCGCGCAAGGCCAAAGCCTGCGGTGAGGATCAGGGCGTAAGCGACATAGACGAGGGTGGAAAAGACAACCGTCCAGGCGTTGCGGATGAAGGTTGATGGCGCGTCGCCATGGTCATGGGAATGCGTTTCGGTTGCCGCATCATGGCTGTGTGCTTCGGTGGCAGTGCCATCCGCGTGATGGTCGGTCTGGGGGGCCACGCCCGCAAAATGCACGGCGGCCCCGGTTTCATAGGCTTCGCCCAGAAGGATCAGCTTCTGCACGAATGCGAAATGCAGCAGGGCCGCAAGCAGGCCTGCCACAACGCCAGCGTACAATGCGCTGGCGAGCATGGGTCGGATCATGGGATCAGTGGCAGGGAAAGCCGGTCGCGTGACGCACATCATGGGCGGCGTCATGCAGGGTGGCCGATTGCGCATGGCCTGCCGCAAATAGGATCACGCCGCCAAGGACGGCCATGAACAGCACGGACATGAGGGCGGTGGATTTATCGCTGGTCTGGGTCGCAGAGGTTGTCTGGGTCGTGTTCATCATATGCTCCTTACCGTCACACCCGACGGCGGTTGTTTCCGTTCCGCATGGCCGGTCTCCTGACTCGCGGGTCAAAGCTGCTTTCCGCCTTCCCAGTGCCCATGGGCACCAGTGGCTGATGGAAAGCCGCTCGCCGCATACAGTCGCGGGGGCGGTTGGGGTTTCGGGCGCCGTGATCGGTCCGCCTTTCCCCATTCCCGTTTCAGTCCGAACGCTTTGCGTCTTGTCGGACGCCATGCCCTGCCAATTGCCATCACGCAGCGGGGCGGGTCAAGGCGCAATTGCGCCACCTGCGGTCCGATTGCGACGGATCAGGCCGGGATGCGGGCGATGGCCTTGTGGCGCAGGGGGCCGAGGATGCGGGCATCGGGGAAGGTGCCGTGGGCGGAGGTGGCGTAAAGGCGGGCGAAGGTGACAAGATCGGGCAGATCGGCGGCGGTCAGATCGCCAAAGAGATAAGCGGTCTTGCCGGGTGCGCGAAACGCGCAGGTGGAG
Source organism: Rhodobacterales bacterium (assembly GCA_013298485.1). Taxonomy (GTDB): domain Bacteria; phylum Pseudomonadota; class Alphaproteobacteria; order Rhodobacterales; family Rhodobacteraceae; genus JAAFHS01. The sequence goes on along the minus strand of JAAFHS010000349.1, from coordinate 2,213 downwards.
GCGCG
>JAAFHS010000349.1:0-2198 GCA_013298485.1 Rhodobacterales bacterium | reverse complement strand
CGGACATACAGTCGGTGGTTGTGATAACTGCAGTCAGGCCTGCAGCGATGAGGGCGGCGCGCAGGGTCCCTGCAAAGCCGCTTTGGCCAAGATCGCAGGCGGCGCAGAGGGTGATGTTCATGGCGCGTCATCCGCAAGGGGCCCAAAGATGATCAGGCCCGGCAGGGGGCTGCGATCGTGTTCCAGCTGGGCGGCAAGGGCCGCGACCGTGGTGCGCAGCAGGGTCTGATCAGGCTGGCTGACGGCCTCGGCCAGCAGGGCGGGGCTATCTGGGGGCAAGCCAAGGGTGATCAGGGCGGTGGCGAGTGCGGGGAAAGTGCGTTTGCCCATGAAGACCACGGTGGTGGCCTGGGGGTCGGCAAGCGCAGGCAGGTTCAACCCCGGGGGCAGGTTGCCGGATGTATCGGCGGCAGTGATGAACTGCACGCGCTGGGCCGCGTTGCGGCGCGTCAGTGGAATGCCAGCAGCCGCAGCGGCGGCAGAGGCGGAGGTGACGCCGGGGATGATCGTGCATCCGATGCCCGCGGCGCGGACGGCGATCAGCTCCTCCTCCAGCCGCCCGAAGATACCGGCATCGCCAGATTTCAGACGCACGACCTGCGCACCAGTAAGCGCATAGTCGACCAGCAGGCGGCTGACATGATCCTGTTTCGGCGAGGCGCGGCCCGCGCGTTTGCCCACGCCAATAAGGTCTGCACCGGGGCGGGCAAGTGCGAGGATCGGGCCGGATGACAGATCATCGAACAGGATGGCATCGGCGGTGGCGATGGCGCGGGCGGCCTTGACTGTCAGCAGATCAGGGTCGCCGGGTCCGGCAGAGACGAAGGTGACAAATCCGGTCATGGGGCGTTCGCGATCAGGTGGAAATAAGTGCCGCTGGACTGCCCCCCGCCGGGCTGGCGGCGGTGCGATCCGGTTTCCGGCACGGGGGTTCCGGTGGCATCAGTGACATCGGCAAGGGGCGCGTCGGGCTGGGTGATGATGGTGGAATAGTGAAACTCATGCCCCCGCAGTGCCGCGCCCGGCACCTGGCCGGGGATGGCTGTCTGCAGGGTCGCATGGCGATAGCCAAGGTGCATCTTGCGGCTAGCGTAAGAGGTCACAAGGCCCAGCAGGCCCGCCATCCGGTGCGAGACCCCGTCCTTGTCGATCAGCGCATCCCCCATCGCCATGTAACCACCGCATTCACCATGCACAGGCTTTGCATCGGCAAAGGCGCGCAGGCCGGTGCGGAAATGGCTGGCGGCGGCAAGGGCACCTGCATGCAGTTCAGGGTATCCGCCGGGCAGCCAGCAGACATCGGCGGAGGCATCGGGGGCCTGATCGGCAAGGGGCGAGAACGGCAGGATATCGGCCCCCGCGCTGCGCCATGCGCTGATCAGATGCGGGTAGATGAAGGAAAACGCGGCGTCCCGCGCAAGGGCGATGCGCTGGCCGGGCGGGGTGGGGCGATACGTGGGTCCGTGTGGTGACGACGCAGCGCCCCCCACCCACAGCCCCTCCCCACGGGGGGGAGGGGAGGCGCTTGACGGCCCACCCGGTTGTTCTGGCGATACAAGGCCGGGTGGCCCCCCTCCCCCCCGTGGGGAGGGGATGGGGGCGGGGGGCGTGGCCGCACGGATCAGCGCGTCAAGGTCAAGGCAATCGGTCACCAATGCGGCGGCCTGTGCAATAAGCGTCTCTAACCCGGCGTTTTCCTGCGCCTGCACCAGGCCCAGATGGCGTTCGGGCACCGCAATACTCGCCTGTTTCGGCAGCGCGCCAAAGACCGTGATGCCCGCCTGTGCCATCCCGTCCCGCACAAGTGCCGCATGCCGCGCACTGGCCACGCGGTTGAGCACCACACCCGCAACCGGCACGTCGCGGCGAAAGCTTGCAAGCCCAAGTGCCACGGCAGCCGCCGTCTGCGCCTGCCCCGACACATCGATCACCAGCACCACGGGCCAGCCCATCATGGCTGCGATATCCGCGCTGGCCCCGTTGCCGGTGGCACCGGGGATGGCCACGCCGTCAAACAGGCCCATCGACCCTTCGGCCAGCACGAGATCGGCCCCGGCCGCCTGCGTGGTGATATGGCGGATCATCGCGGGCGGCATGGCCCAGCTGTCCAGATTGAAACTGTCACGCCCGCTGGCGGCGGTATGGAAAGCAGGATCAATATAGTCCGGCCCGCTTTTGAAGGGCTGCACCACCAGCCC
>JAAFHS010000348.1 GCA_013298485.1 Rhodobacterales bacterium | reverse complement strand
GGTTACGCTGAATCCCGATGCGCCTGATCCTGCGGTGCAGCTGCGCGATGTGGAAAGCCTTGTCGGCTATCTGGATATGGCCACCTACCGCGAGACCTTCCGCGAGGAGTTTCGCTGGGGGACCAACTGGAAGGTGCTGGCCGAGAATTTCATGGAAAGCTATCACCTGCCGGTCTGCCATGCGGGCACAATCGGGGGGTCGGTGGACCTGTTGAAGATGACCTGCCCGGAAGGGATGCCTGCGTTCAACTATCACTACATCATGAAGAACGACACGATCCCACTGTCGCTGGCGCATCCGTCGAATACGGTGCTGCAGGGGGATCAGCGGCGGATCACATGGTTGCTGTCGGTCTATCCGGCGCTGCTGATCACGCTGACGCCAGGCTATTTCTGGTATCTTTGCCTGACACCGGACGGGCCGGGCCATGTGAATGTCCTTTATGGCGGCGGGATGAGTGCGGATTGGTGTGCGGACCCGTCTTCGACGGATCATCTGACGACAGTGAAGGCGCTGCTCGATGATGTGAACATCGAGGACAAGGGCTGTGTGGAGCGTGTGTATCAGGGGCTTTGCGCGGGCCTGTCATCCCCCGGCCCGCTGAGCCATCTGGAGCGGCCGAATTACGAATTTGCGCAATGGATTGCCGCACGGGTCGATGAGCGGTCGGCATGACGCAAGTTGAACATGTCGAGGTGCTGGTGGTGGGTGCCGGGCAGGCCGGAATTGCAGCCAGCGAACATCTGACGCGGCACGGCATTCCGCATCTGGTGCTGGAGCGTGACCGGATTGCCGAAAAGTGGCGCACGGGGCGGTGGGATTCGCTGGTCGCCAACGGCCCGGCCTGGCATGACCGCTTTCCGGGGATGGAATTTGCGGGCGACCGCGAGGCGTTTCCGGCCAAAGACCGGATCGTCGACTATTTTGTGGACTATGCCCGCAAGATCGCAGCCCCGATCCGCTGCGGCGTCACGGTCACATCGGTGCGGCGCAATCCGGGCGGGCCAGGCTTTCGGGTGGAAACGAGCGCGGGGATGATCATCGCGCGCTTTGTGATTGCGGCGACCGGCCCGTTTCAGAAACCAAAGATGCCCGCCCTTGTGCCCGATGAGGCCGGGATCATGCAGATCCATTCCGCGACCTATCGCAATCCGGGGCAATTGCCGCCCGGTGCCGTGCTCGTGGTGGGTGCCGGGGCATCGGGTGCGCAGATCGCCGAGGAATTGCAGGAGGCCGGGCGCCGCGTCTTTTGTTCGATCGGCCCGCATGACCGCCCGCCGCGCCGCTATCGCGGGCGCGACAACGTGTGGTGGCTGGGTGTCTTGAACAAATGGGATATCGAAGCCCCGCCTACGACCAAGCATGTGACGTTTGCCGTCAGCGGCGCGCATGGCGGGCGGACGGTTGATTTCCGCAGGCTGGCGCATCGCGGGGCGACGCTGGTGGGGCGGGCGACAGCTTTTGCAGATGGCGTGATGACCATCGCACCCGGGCTGGCCGAAAATCTGGCCACTGGGGATGCCAACTATCTGTCGGTGCTGGACGAGGCCGATGCCTGGGTGCTGCGCAACGGGGCCGACCTGCCGGCAGAGCCTGAGGCGCGAATTCTTCCCGCCGATCCGGGTTGCGTGACAAACCCGATCCTGTCGCTGGATCTGCACGCAGAGGGCATCACTTCGATCATCTGGGCCACGGGCTATGGCCTTGATTGCGGCTGGCTGCAGGTCGATGCGTTCGATGCGGCAGGCAAACCCCGGCATCAGCGTGGTGTCTCGGCCGAACCGGGGGTCTATTTCCTCGGCCTGCCCTGGCTGTCGCGGCGGGGGTCCGCGTTCATCTGGGGTGTGTGGCATGATGCACGCCACGTCGCCGACCATATCGCGACACAGCGGGGCTATCTGTCATATGGTGCCCCTGCCCTTGAAACCGTCTGACCGCACAGGAACACCATGGCCCATACCCGCATCCGCAAGTTCAACACGCGCGACACGTACCCTGAACAAAAGCTGGACAATGACCTGTGTCAGGCGGTTGTCGCGCGCGGGACAATGATTTTTCTGCGTGGCCAATGCCCGCAAGACCTTGATACCAGCGCCAATATCAACAGCCATGATCCGGTGGAGCAGACCCATAAGGTGATGCAGAACATCCGCCAGCTGATTGAAGAATCAGGCGGGCGGATGGAGCATCTGTGCAAGGTCGTGGTCTACCTGACCGATGTGCGCCACCGCGAGGCGGTGTACCGCACGATGGGTGAATACATCAAAGGCGTGCATCCGGTCTCGACGGGTGTTGTGGTCACAGCGCTGGCGCGGCCCGACTGGCTGGTGGAAATTGATGCAACGGCGATGATCCCGGACTAACATCCGCCAGCAGCCATCCGCCTTGGAAAGGACGACACCATGATCCGCATGTCACTTTTGGTACTTTGCCTCGCAGGTCCAGCAATGGCCGAAGACCGCTGGACAACGATCCCCGCCGCCCCCCCGATGCCCGCCGCATCACGCACGGGAATGGCTGATGTGAATGGCATCCGGATGTACTATGCGACCTATGGCACGGCGTCGGATGCGCATGATCCGGTCCTCATGATCCATGGCGGGCTGGGCCATGCTGACCTCTGGGCGGCGCAGGTGGCCGACCTGATGACGGATCGGCTGGTCATCGTGGCTGACAGCCGGGGGCATGGCAGGTCCACCCGCAACGCGGATCCGTATGGCTATGATCTGATGGCATCAGACTATCTGGCGCTCCTCGATGTGCTTGGCGTGCCGAAGGTTGATCTGGTGGGCTGGTCGGACGGCGGCATCATCGGGCTGGATATCGCAATGCAGCATCCCGAGCGGCTGGACCGCCTGTTTGCACATGCCGCGAACATCACGACAGATGGCGTCAACCCCGCCGTTGCGACGGATGCGGTGTTCGGGGCGTATATCGCCCGCATGGCGACGGACTATGCCCGCCTGTCGCCAACGCCGGATCAGTTCGACCCGTTTGTGGCCCAGATCAGCGAGATGTGGGCGACGCAGCCGAACTGGACTGACGCCGATGTGGCTGCGATCTCGGTGCGGACCGCGATTGTGGTCGGGGCATATGACGAGGCAATCCTGCCCGCGCATACCGACAAGATTGCGGCATTGATCCCCGGTGCAGATCGGGTGATCCTGCAGGATGTGAGCCATTTTGCGATGCTGCAGGCACCGGATGAATACACGGCTGCCATCCGCGCCTTTCTGGATTGATCGGATGATGCGCGCAGCTGCGGTGCCGGCATGACCTTTTCACTGCTGGCGCGATGCCCTGATACAGGCCGTTTCGGCATGGTGATATCATCATCATCGCCTGCCGTTGCCGCGCGCTGCGCGCATGCGCGGGCGGGGGTGGGCGTTGTTGCCAGCCAGAACATCACGGACCCGACGCTTGGCCCGCTGCTGCTTGAACGTATGGCTGGCGGGATGGCCGCGACGGCGGCGATGGCGGATGTCGTGTCAACCGCGCCGCATATTGCCTATCGCCAGTTGATGGCCGTGGACGGTGATGGCGGGGTGGCGAGCCATGCGGGCGCGCATACGCTGGGCATCTGGGCGATTGCACAGGGTACGGGCGTTGTCGCGGGGGGCAATCTGCTGGCCAATGGGGCGGTGCCGCAGGCGATGGTGGATGCTTTCGCCGCGACGGCGGGTGACCTGGGCAACCGGCTGGTCACCGCACTGATCGCGGG
>JAAFHS010000347.1 GCA_013298485.1 Rhodobacterales bacterium | reverse complement strand
GGGGCTGCTGATGCTGGCGCGCACCGACCGGATGGCAAGGGCGCTGTCGGAGGCGCTGCGGCACCGGGCCACGCGCAAGATTTACTGGGCGGCGGTGGCGGGTGTGCCGCATCCGCGCAAGGGCAGCATCAAATACGGGCTGATGAAGGCCCCGGGCCATGGGCGCGGTGGCGAGGCGGAAAAGATGCAATGCGTGCATCCGGCAAAGATGGCGGAGTATCCGGATGCCAAACGCGCGCAGACGGATTATTTCGTGCTGTGGTTTCTGGGCAGCCGCCTGTCATGGATGGCGCTGGAGCCGGTCACGGGGCGGACGCACCAGTTGCGCGCGCATATGGCCGAGATCGGGCATCCGATCATCGGGGATGGCAAGTATGGCGGCAGCGGGACGGAGAATGAAGGCGATGGCTGGGGCGCGCAGATCGGCGGGGATATCAGCCGCAAGCTGCACCTGCACGCCCGCAGCCTGACGATTGAACACCCCATTTCCAAGGTGATGATGACGTTCACGGCCCCGTTGCCGGACCACATGGCGCGGACGTGGAAAACGCTCGACTGGGGCGAAAAGGATGTGCCCGCGGACCCGTTCGGTGACGCATGAGTGCCTGGGCGGCCAAACGGTTCTGGAGCGAGGCGAGCGCAGAGGCGGCGGATGGCGGCTGGACGGTGCGGCTGGACGGGCGCGCGGTCAAGACGCCGCTGAAGGCAGCTTTTGTGGTGCCGACGCAGGCGATGGCGCAGGCTGTGGCGGATGAATGGCAGGCGCAGACGGGCCTTGTGCGGCCCGAGACGATGCCGGTGACGCGATCGGCCAATTCGGCGATCGACAAGGTTGCTGCACAGTTTGACGCGGTGGTGGGCCTGATCGCGGCCTATGGCGGCAGTGACCTTTTGTGCTACCGCGCGACGCATCCGCCCGCGCTGACCCAGCGGCAGGCGGATGCTTGGGACCCGCTGCTGGATTGGGCGGCGTCGCGGTTGGGGGCAAAGCTGGTGGTGACGATGGGCGTGATGCCCATAGCACAGGAGGCAAGTGCGCTGGCGGCCCTGCAGGCGCGGGTGGCCGCGATGACGCCGTTTCAGATTGCCGCGTTCCATGATCTGGTGGCGATCAGCGGGTCATTGATCTTGTCGCTTGCCGTTACGGAAGGGCGATTGACGCAAGATGCGGCCTGGAGCTGCAGTCGGATTGATGAGGCGTGGCAGAACGAGCAATGGGGCGTGGATGAGGATGCGGCCGCGATGGAGGTGACGCGCCGCGCGGCCTTTGCCCATGCGGGGCGATTCTATGGATTGTGCGGGTAACAATTCTGACCAGTTTTTGTGCAGGCCCGTCCCGGGTCGCCCGAAAAACCCGCAAAAGCATTGATCTCAAAAGATAAATTGCGTTTTTTTGATGGCCGCTTGACCACCCCTTTTCCCGCATCCGAAACTGTTGCTTGCAAGGGCCAAGCCCTTTACATCAAAAGGACTGCCGCAAATTGCGGCGGATCATAATCATCGCCCTTTGATGGGCGGGAACTCAGGAAGAGGTATCCATGAAAACATCCGTATTCCTTGGCACGATGGCTGCCGCCGCCCTTTTGGCTGGCGCTGCATCGGCCCAGAGCACGCTGGAAGCCGTCAAGGCACGGGGCGAGCTGATCTGCGGGTCGAACACCGGCCTGACCGGTTTCGGCGCACCTGATGCGAACGGCGAATGGCAGGGCTTTGACGTCTCGTTGTGCCGCGCGATTGCGGCTGCCGTGCTGGGCGATCCGACGAAGGTGAAATTCGTGCCAACGACGGGCGAGACGCGCTTTACCTCGCTGTCTTCGGGCGAAGTGGACGTGCTGGTACGCAACTCCACCTGGACATTCTCGCGCGATACGGAACTTGCGTTCGATTTCGTGGCGGTGAACTACTATGACGGCCAGGGCTTCATGGTGAAGAAGGAACTGGGCGTGTCATCGGCCAAGGAGCTGGACGGGGCGACCGTCTGCATCCAGACCGGGACGACGACCGAGTTGAACCTTGCTGACTTCTTCAAGCAGAACAACATGAGCTACACGCCGGTCAACGTGGCCGACGACAGCGAGGCTGCGGCGCAGTATCTGGCCGGTGCCTGCGACACCTATACGACGGATGCGTCGGGCCTTGCGGCCAGCCGTGCGACGATGGCGGATGCGGATAACCACGTCATCCTGCCGGAAATCATCTCCAAAGAGCCGCTGGGCCCGGTCGTGCGGCATGGCGACAACAACTGGGGCGATATCGTGCGCTGGACGTTTTACTCGCTGGTGATCGCGGAAGAGAAAGGGATCACGCAGGCGAATATCGGCGAGATCATCGCGGCCGCCGAAGCCGACCCGAACTATGACCCGGAAGTGAAGCGCCTGTTGGGCGTGGGTGACGAGGACATGGGCAAGCTGATGGGGCTGGATGCCGAATGGGCGATGCGCGCCATCTCGGCAAGCGGCAACTATGGCGAGATCTTCGAGGCGAACATCGGGGCGTCGACGCCGATCAAGCTGGCCCGCGGCCTGAATGCGCTGTGGACCCAAGGTGGCCTGCAGTACGCGCCGCCGGTGCGTTGATCTGATCCATGCGGCGCGCCGGGTGACTGGCGCGCCGTTTCTTTCCAGACAGACTTTGTGTGCCTGAGGCATCAGACCTCACCCTAAACCGGGTTCTCCGGGGGCGCGGACAAAGACAGGGGGTTTCATGGCGATTGCCGCAGACGCACCGAAAGATGGCTTTCGGCTTTCACAGCTTATCTACGACACGCGCTATCGGTCTTATACGATCCAGATCATCGTGCTGATCCTGTTCGGGCTTGCGGTGCTGTGGCTGCTGGACAATGTGCGCGACAATCTTGCGGTGAAGGGCAAGGTGTTCAGCTTTGCCTTCCTGTGGCAGCGCGCGGGCTATGACATCGAACAGACATTGGTGCCTTACACCAATGACAACAACCATTTCCGCGCCTGGATGGTGGGGCTGACCAATACGCTGGCGGTGGCCATTCCGGGTTGCATTCTGGCCACGATCCTGGGTGTGGTGGTGGGCGTGCTGCGCCTGTCGAAGAACTGGCTGATTGCGCGGCTGATGACGGTGTATGTGGAGATTTTCCGGAACATCCCGCTGCTCCTGTGGATCCTGATCATCGCGGTGCCGATGCGCGAGCTGACGCCCGAGCCAAAGGATTTCGTGGTGACGCCGGCGATGGAGGCGGAGGGCAAGCTGCCCGCAGCGCATATGTGGTTCGGGGATAGCGTGGCGCTGACGTCACGCGGGCTGAACACGCCCTTGCCGCTGTTTGAGCGCCCGCTGGGGTCATTTGATCTGGGGTTCATGTCTGTGAACCTGACGTTCCTTGCGACGCTGATCATGGTTTTGGGCAGTTTCTGGGTCAACCGGGTGATTGTGGGGCGCGCCCGCGTGGTGCAGGAGGCGACGGGTGTGCGCCCGGTGACATGGTGGCAATCGCTGCTGGTGCTGGTGGTGCCGTTTGTCGCGCTGATGGCGGCGCTGGGGTTTCATCTGGAATATCCCGTTCTGGGGCGGTTCAACTTTTCCGGCGGCATCCTGCTGCAGCATGCCTATACATCGCTGCTGGTGGCACTGGTGCTGTACACCAGCGCGTTCATCGCGGAGATCGTGCGGGCGGGGATTCAGGCGATCAGCCGGGGGCAATCGGAGGCGTCATTCGCCCTTGGCCTGCGCCCGGGGCGGACGATGAACCTGGTGATCCTGCCGC
>JAAFHS010000346.1 GCA_013298485.1 Rhodobacterales bacterium | reverse complement strand
CTGGAAGTGGCCCTGGCCGATATCGACCCCGAAACGCCCTCACCGGTTCTTGATGCCCCCGCGGCGGAAGAGGCGACCGTGACGGTGCTGCAGGATGCCGTGGCCCGGATGCGCGGCACGGCCCCCGCCTCCCCCCAGCCGGGTCTCTTCGATGATACCGGCACCCCTGCGGCGGATGACGCGGAACCCGCAGGGTTGTGGGATGTGCCGCCAAAGCCCGCCCCTGCCCGCGATGCCGAATCGGTGTCCGTCCCCACCGGGCCGACACTCGCCGCCCGTCTGCGCGCCCGTAAAGGGGCCGCAGCACCCGGTGATCTGGCCCGCCTGCAGGCTATCGCAACCCGCCTGTCCGCCCTGCGCGACCGGGCCGTGGCCGCCAGTCGCCCCGGTGGGCGTTAGTCGCGACCCCATGCGCTTTCCTGCTTGCTCCGGCCCGGAAAACCGGTATGAACGCAGGCGTTCGGGCCATAGCGCAGCCTGGTTAGCGCGTCCGTCTGGGGGGCGGGAGGTCGAGTGTTCGAATCACTCTGGCCCGACCATTGAAACCGCCCGTCGGGGGAAACCTCGCGCGGGCGTTTTCATTTTCGGGGGACTGACATGACCGGTGTGCTGCCTGACCAAGCCCTGCGCAGCATGATCGCCGCCGGTGCCATCGCCGCCGACCCTGCGATCATCCCTGCACAAATCCAACCTGCCAGCCTTGATCTGCGCCTTGGGACCATCGCCTACCGCGTCCGGGCGTCTTTCCTTGCCGGACATGGCCGCCGTGTCGCCGACCGGCTGGCGGAGTTCGAGATGCACCAGGTCGACCTGACATCCGGCGCCGTGCTGGAAAAGGGCTGCGTCTACGTGATCCCGCTGATGGAACGCCTCGCACTGCCCCAGGGCATCACGGCGGTGGCCAATGCCAAATCATCGACAGGGCGGCTTGATCTGCTGACGCGCACGATCACCGATGGCGGGGCCGAGTTCGACCGCATCCCCGAAGGCTATGCCGGGCCCTTGTATGCCGAGGTCTGCCCCCGATCCTTCAGCGTGCTGGTCCGCGCGGGCCAGCGGTTGAACCAGATCCGTTTCCGCGACGGGCAGGCGGTGCTGGATGATGCGGCACTGAGCGCCCTGCATGCCGCAGACCCGCTGGTGACGGGCGATGCGGTTATTTCCGAAGGCCTGGGCTTTTCGGTCGACCTGCGCCTGCCCGGCGGCCTGCAGGGATACCGCGCCAAGCCGCATGCCGGCGTCATCGATCTGGACCGGATCGCGCACTACCCGGCCGCGGATTTCTGGGAAGAGGTGCGCACCGATCAGGGCCGCATCATCCTTGACCCGGGCGCCTTCTATATCCTGGTCAGCCGCGAGGCGGTGACGATCCCGCCCGATTATGCCGCCGAAATGGCCCCCTATCTCGCCATGGTGGGTGAATTCCGGGTGCATTACGCAGGCTTTTTCGACCCCGGCTTCGGGCATCGCGATGCGGGTGGCACAGGCTCGCGCGGGGTGCTGGAGGTGCGCTGCCACGAGGCGCCCTTTGTTCTGGAACACGGGCAGGTGGTGGGGCGGCTCGTCTATGAACGCATGGCCGCGCGGCCTGCGGTTCTCTATGGTGCCGGGATCGCGTCGAATTATCAGGGGCAGGGATTGAAGCTGGCCAAGCAGTTCGTTTGAGAATTGACGGCTGTCAATTCCCGGATTTTCCTTTGTTTTCAGTAAAATCATTCAACTTTTCGGCAAAAAATTAACCTTTTGCCGTCGCGGTCAGTCCTCGAACAGTTCCGACTGGCCGATCTGGCCATCATCTTCGGCCTCATCCGCTGGCGTCAGCCCCGGTGACGGACGGCTGTCGAGCAGGCCCGCACTGCGCAATTCCTTCAGCCCCGGCAGATCGCGCGCGGATTCAAGACCGAAATGGTCAAGGAAGGTTTCGGTCACCACAAAGGTCACCGGGCGGCCCGGCGTCATGCGGCGGCGCCCCAGCCTGATCCATTCCAGTTCCAACAGCTGGTCCACCGTGCCGCGTGACACGGCGACACCACGGATTTCCTCGATCTCGGCCCGCGTCACCGGCTGGTGATAGGCGACAATCGCCAGCGTCTCGATCGCCGCGCGGCTGAGCTTGCGCGTCTCGACCGTTTCCTTGCGCATCAGATGACCAAGGTCGGGCGCCGTGCGCATCGCATAAGCATCGCCCACCCGTACCAGATTGACCCCGCGCCCGTCATAGCGTTTGCGCAAGGTCACCAGCGCCTCGGCAGGGTCGGCCCCATGCGGCATGCGGGCGGTCAACTCAGCCACGCTGACAGGATCAGCAGAGGCAAAAAGGATCGCCTCCACCATGCGCTCCTGCTCACCCATGGGCGGGGCCTCGAACAGCGTCTTTTCAATGGGTTCTGCGGCATCGTTTATATCTGACATTAACGTGCCTCACGCCGTTTGATCTGAATGGGCGCGAAGGTGTCGCCCTGCCGGATATCGACCTGCCCTGCCTTGGCCATTTCCAGCATGGCCGCGAAATGCGCGGCCGTGGATGATCTGCGCCGCATCGGGTTGATGTCCCAGCCATCGGGGATGAAACTGGTCAGATCCGCCCAGTCGCCCGCATAGCCGATCAGGCCGCGCATCCTGTCCAGCGCCTGTTCCATGGTGAACACATGGTTGCGGTCCATCACGAAAGGGCGGAATTCATCCTTGGTCCGGATACGCGCATAGGCGCGCATCAGGTCCAGCAGTGTTGCGGAATAGGTGATCTTGCGGTGGCGCATCACATCTTCGGGGATGCCGCGCACGAAAAAATCGCGGCCCCGCTGATCGCGCGCCATCAGGCGGGCGGCGGCATCGCGCATCGCCGACAGGCGTTCCAGCTGAAACGCCAGATGGGCAGCGAGGTCTTCCGCACTCGGCCCGTCGGCCCCCGGTTCGGGCGGCAGCAGCAGGCGCGATTTCAGGTAGGCCAGCCAGGCCGCCATCACCAGATAATCGGCGGCAAGCTCAATGCGCAGCATCTGCGCCTGGGCTACGAACACCAGATATTGTTCCGCCAGTTGCAGCACCGAGACCCGCCGCAGATCAACCTTCTGGGTGCGCGACAGGGTCAGCAGCAGATCAAGCGGGCCTTCAAAGCCATCCACATCGACAATCAGCGCCTCGGCCGCCATGCGGTCAAGCGGTGCAAGCCGCGCGTCATCTTCCCAGTCGTCAGGCATGTGCCCCCTCGCCCATCAGCCTTGCAAATTCGGCGTCAAGGGCGGGAATGTCAACGGGACTCGGGGCTTTGCGCAGGGCAAGGGCCGCATCGGCGCGGGCCTTGGTGGGGACGGTCATCCTGCCGATGGCAGCGGCGGTCGCGGCCATTTCATCCACCGTGCCTTTGCAATGCAAGGCGATGTCGCAGCCTGCGGCGATGGAGGCTGCGGCGCGTTGCGCAACACTGCCCGACAGCGCCTGCATGTTCAGATCATCGGTCAGCAGCAGGCCCTGAAAGCCGATCACATCCCGGATGACGCGGATCATCGCGGGCGATTGCGTGGCGGGCCGATCATCATAAGCGGAAAAGACGATATGCGCAGTCATCGCCATGGGTAGGTCCGCAAGTGCGGCGAAGGCCGCAAAATCGCTGGCCATCAGATCATCGGGGCTGGCATCCACGCGCGCCAGATCGTGATGCGTGTCCAGCGTGGCACGCCCATGCCCCGGCATATGCTTCATCACCGGCAGCACGCCACCTGCCAGCAACCCATCCGCCACGGCACGCCCCAC
>JAAFHS010000345.1:1761-3757 GCA_013298485.1 Rhodobacterales bacterium | reverse complement strand
TGGTTTGCGGCACATGTGTTCTTCACCCGGGTAACCACGCTGGATGCAGGCGCGCTGCATATGATTCTGCCGGATGTGACGACCCTGCATCTGCCCGCCGTCATCATCGCCACCCTTGCAGGCTGGTTGCTTTTGTTCCGGCACTGGAACCTGATCGCGGTTCTTGGCATTGCTGCGGCGGCAGGTGGAATTGCGCTCCTGATCTGACCGCAACCCCCCTTTCCTTCGCGCAAAGGCCCCCCTATGCTGCCCCCATTGGCAAAGGGTTTGGACATGGCGCGATCCATTGATTACGGCAACCTGATGCACCATGCGATGCGTGGTCTGATCCAGACCGTGCTGTCGGACGTCGCCGATCACGGTCTGCCCGGCAACCACCATTTCTTCATCACCTTCGACACCAATCACCCCGATGTCGCCATCGCCGACTGGCTGCGCGCGCGCTATCCGGATGAGATGACGATCGTTGTGCAGCACTGGTTCGAAAACCTGAATGTCACGGATGACGGCTTTACCATCACGCTGAACTTCGGCAATGCGCCTGAACCGCTGGTGATCCCCTTCGATGCCGTGCGCACCTTTGTCGATCCGTCCGTCGAATTCGGTCTGCGGTTCGAGACGCATGAGGACGACGACGAGGATGAAGACGATACCAGCGCAGAGGGCGACGATGCCCCCGACGATCCGCGCCCCGAAGCGGAAATTGTCAGCCTCGACAAATTCCGCAAGTAACTGTCACGCTTTTTCGCGATGATGCGGGCAAACCGGAGACGACATGCCATCTGATCTTGCCCTGTTCATGCGCCAGCTTTTGCGCAACCCGAAAACCATTTCCGCCATGGCCCCGTCATCGCGGGGTCTTGCACAGGCGATGACCGCCGATATCGGGCCGCAGACCGGGGCTGTGGCGGAATTCGGGCCAGGCACCGGCGTGTTTACCCGCGCGCTTCTCGACCGCGGCGTGCGTCCTTCAGACCTGACCTTGTTTGAGTTGAACCCCGAATTTGCCGCCAACCTGCGACAGAATTTCCCCGGCGTGCGGGTCGTGACCGGGGGGGCGCAAACTATCGCCGCACATTGCGCGGATGTGGGGGCCATCGTGTCTGGCCTGCCGCTGTTGTCTTTTCCGCCCGATCTCTGTCGCGCGATCTTTACCGCATCCTTGCGTGTCTTGCGGCCGGGCGGCGCGATCCATCAGTTCACCTACGGCCCGAAAGCACCGCTGCCCGATGACATCCGGCAGGAGATGGGCCTGATCGCCACCCCTGGGCCGCGCATCTGGCTGAACCTGCCCCCGGCGCGGGTCTATACCTACCGGCGCAGCGCATAGCACAGGGCGGCATCCTGATTGATTTCTGCCTGTTCCCGGCCTACAGCAAGCCACAACCAGACCGAGGCCGCAGATGACAAAATTCCGCATCGAAACCGATAGCTTTGGCGCATTGGACGTGCCTGCCGACAAATACTGGGGCGCACAGACCCAGCGGTCGATCATCAACTTCCCCATCGGGTGGGAACGTCAGCCCGTGGCCATCATCCGCGCGCTTGGCGTGATCAAGCAGGCCTGCGCCCTGGTCAACATCGCACAGGGCGATATCGACAAAGCCCTGGGCGAGACGATCGCCGCTGCGGCGCAAGAGGTGATCGACGGGCGGTTTGACGACAATTTTCCGCTGGTCGTCTGGCAGACGGGGTCGGGCACCCAATCCAACATGAACGCGAATGAGGTCATCAGCAACCGCGCCATCGAAATGCTGGGCGGCGTAATGGGCTCCAAAAAACCGGTCCACCCCAATGATCATGTGAACATGGGCCAGTCGTCGAATGATACGTTTCCGACGGCCATGCATGTGGCCATCGGCATGATGGCACGCGATGTGCTGCTGCCGGGGCTGGAAAAACTGCACCATGCGCTGGCGCACAAGGCGCAGGAATTTTACCATATCATCAAGATCGGACGCACCCATACGCAGGATGCAACCCCCCTGACCTTGGG
>JAAFHS010000345.1:0-1751 GCA_013298485.1 Rhodobacterales bacterium | reverse complement strand
TGGGTCAGGAATTTTCGGGCTATGCCCATCAGGTCGCCAAGGGCATCGCGCGCGTCAAGCAATGCCTGCCCGACATCTACGAACTGGCGCAAGGCGGCACCGCCGTGGGTACGGGCCTCAACACCCGAGTCGGCTGGGACAAACGGGTTGCCGCCGAGATTGCCCGCATCACCGGCCTGCCGTTTGAGACAGCGCCGAACAAGTTCGAGGCTTTGGCCGCCCATGACGCAATGGTCATGTTCTCGGGTGCCCTCAAAACCGTGGCTGCATCCCTGTTCAAGATCGCCAATGACCTGCGGCTTCTCGGCTCCGGCCCGCGTTCGGGCCTTGGCGAGTTGATCCTGCCCGAAAACGAACCCGGCTCCTCCATCATGCCCGGCAAGGTCAACCCGACGCAGGCCGAAGCGCTGACCATGGTCTGCGTGCAGGTGATGGGCAATGACGCCGCCGTAGGCTTTGCCGGATCGCAAGGGCATTTCGAACTGAACGTCTATAACCCCGTGATGGCCTATAACGTGCTGCAATCCATGCAGCTTTTGGGCGATGCCGCGGGGTCTTTCACCGACAACATGGTCGTGGGCACACAAGCCAACATTGCGCGCATCGACAAGCTGATGAAGGAAAGCCTGATGCTGGTCACTGCCCTTGCGCCCACCATCGGCTATGATGCCGCAACCAAGGTTGCCAAGACCGCGCACAAGAACGGCACCACCCTGCGCGAAGAGGCGATTGCACTGGGCTATGTCGATGGCGAAACCTTTGACCGCGTGGTGCGCCCCGAAGACATGATCGGGCCAAAGGGGTGAGTGTCGTCAACCTGAACAAGGCCCGCAAGGCCAAGGCGCGCGATGCGGACCGCGCCAGCGCAAACGCGAACGCGGCAAAGTTCGGGCGCAGCAAGGCGGAAAAGGCACTGGACGATGCCCGGGCCGAAAAGGCCGCGCGTGATCTTGACGGGCACAAACAGGAATGACCGGGCGGCCCGTCAAACATTCCCTCACGCTGCATGGCCACCGCACCAGTGTCTCGCTTGAGGCCGCGTTCTGGGACGCGTTCCGCGCCATTGCCGCCGCCCGTGGTCAGGCGTTGAACACCCTTGCGGCCGAGATTGACGCGGGGCGCGATGGTGACGTCGGTCTGGCCTCGGCGATCCGGGTGTTTGTGCTGGAGCAACTGCGCCGCTGACCTGCTGACACCCGTCGCCACGTCATGCCCTGAAAGATCAGTTGGCCACCGATTTACCGCAACTGGGCAAAATTCAGGCCCCAACGTCACGTCGCCCGAGAACCGCCCATGAATGTTGCGTTTTGCATCTGATCGGCTGAACCCGATCAGATGCAACACGCCATAGCGCAACACGGCCATCCGGTTTCGGCTGCTAACTGTTCTGCTCTCGCTCTTTGCACTCACACTGGCTGGCCTCACCCCGGGGAAGCGCTTGGCCAACACATAATCGCCGCGATCTCACGGGTGACAGGCCGAATGTTTGGCTTGTTCGGACATCGCACTGCAACCTGACCTTCGGCAGCGGACCGGACCGCCGGGCCGTCAGGCCGCGTAAAGGGCGGTCCGCAGACGCGCCATGCACTGGCGCTGCAGGTTTTCAGCCAGCGTGAACTCCGCATCCGGTTTTTTCGCGATCCGCTTTGCCGGGCGCAACTCGCTGTGGAACAGATCCAGCAATTCCTGCTGCGACACGCGCGGGGCATCCTTTGTGGCCGCAGCCCTGTCACGGGGCAAGCGCCAGGCCG
>JAAFHS010000344.1 GCA_013298485.1 Rhodobacterales bacterium | reverse complement strand
GCCACCGATGGTGGCGACACGATCACAGACTTTGCCATTTCGGGGAATGACGTGATCCACTTGGCGCGCGCGGGCTTTGGCAATCACGCCGCTGGCGGGCTGACCCGGGCCGAGTTTCAATCGTCAAACGCGGCTGTTGCGCAGACCGCCGCCACGCGGATCATCTATGACAGGGATGATCACCGCATCTGGTATGATGCTGATGGCGCAGGCGGGCAGGCGGCTGTGTTGCTGGTCATCGTGCAGCCAAACGCGGTTGTTGTCGCGTCCGATTTCTTGTTCTTCTGATAGGATCAGCCACCCGTCATCGACGATACACCCACCTGTGCCGGGCGCAGCAGGCGGTCATGCAGCATGAAGCCTTCGGTCATCACCTGGATGATCTGCCCGGCCTTGGTGCCTTGAATCGGCGCCTCGAACATCGCCTGATGCTGCTGTGGATCGAACGCGTCGCCAATCGCCGGGGATATCGGCGTGACGTTGTGCTTGGTCATCACATTCGTCAGCTCGCGCAGCGTCAGCTCCACCCCCGCAATCAGGGCCGCGGCTGCCGCGCGCTGCTCGTCCGTTGCCACGTCCAGCGCCCGCTTCAGATTGTCATAGACCGGCAGCAGATCGCGGGCGAGCTTTGATCCGCCATATTGTTCGGCCTCGCGCCGGTCACGTTCGCCGCGTTTGCGCGCATTTTCGGCATCCGCCAGCACGCGCATGAATTTATCCCGCAGCGCATCGCGTTCGGCGCGCAGCGCGTCAAGCTCGTCCGCCTCAATGAACTCTTCGATCCCTTCAAGGTCGAGGTCCGCTGCTGCTGCTGTCTGATCTTCGGCCATTGCTTCGTCTTTTCCTGTCTCGCCCATATCTCTCTCACCCTTTGCCGCGTTCGGACACCAGACGCCCGACCAGCTGTGCCGTGTAGTCCACAATCGGCACGATGCGCCCGTAGTTCAGCCGCGTCGGTCCGATCACCCCTACAGCGCCGATGATCTTTCGATCAGCGTTCATATAGGGAGAGACCACCAGAGAGGAACCCGAAAGTGAAAAAAGCTTGTTCTCTGACCCGATAAAAATGCGCACGCCGTCGCCGGATTCGGTCAGATCAAGCACGTCGGCAATATCCCGCTTGCGTTCAAGGTCATCGAACAGGCGGCGGATGCGATCAAGATCGCCACTGTCGGTCGCTTCATCCAGCAGATTTGCCCGCCCCCGCACGATCAGCCGCTCGCCCCGCTCCCCCGGGTTTTCCCACAAGGCGAGGCCGCTTTCGACCAGGGCCTGCGCCAGAACATCAATCTCCTGCCGCCGGACGGCGATGTCCTGCCCGATGGTGCGGCGCAGATCGCTCAGCGTGCGGCCTTCGGCAAGGGCATTCAGGAAATTCGCCGCCTCACGCATGGATGACGGCGTCTGGCCCGGGGGCGGGGTGAAAATGCGGTTCTCCACCTCGCCATCCGCAAAGACCAGCACCACCAGCACGCGGTCAGGCGACAGGCCGACAAATTCGATATGCCGGATCGGCGCTTCATGTTTCGGGGCCAGAACGATGCTCGCCCCGCGTGTGATCCCCGAAAGGGCCGCCCCCACGTGATCAAGGACCGATGACATGTCCGGATCGTTCACGCCCAGTGTCTGGTCGATGCTTTTGCGGTCTTCATCCGATACCGTGCCCACTTCCAGCAGGCCATCGACGAACATGCGCAGGCCCGCCTGCGTGGGGATCCGGCCCGCCGACACATGCGGGCTGTCGAGCAGCCCAAGATATTCCAGATCCTGCATCACATTGCGGATGGTGGCAGCACTCAGCTTTTCCGACATGCTGCGCGTCAGCGTGCGGGAGCCCACCGGATCGCCCGAGTTCAGATAGCCTTCGACCACCCGGCGGAACACCTCGCGCGAGCGGGTGGTCATGTCGGACAGCATCTGTTTCGGATCGGGCGTCATGGGGGGGCAATATAGGGGCCGCGCGCCGCGAAAGACAGGGGGGCCTGCCATCATTGCGGGTTGCATCCGGGCGGGCGGCCCGCATATGTGGCGGGGCAATCCGAAGGAAGGACATCCCATGCGCCCATCAGGCCGGACATTGAGCGAAATGCGCAGCGTTTCCATTGAAACGGGTGTGATGCGTCATGCCGAAGGATCATGCCTGATCAAGATGGGCGACACACATGTGCTGTGTTCAGCCACGATCGAGGATAAGGCCCCGCCTTTCCTAAAAAACACCGGGCTTGGCTGGGTCACCGCAGAATATGGCATGCTGCCCCGCGCCACCAACAGCCGGATGCGGCGCGAAGCGGCGGCAGGCAAGCAATCGGGAAGAACGCAGGAGATTCAAAGGCTGATCGGGCGCGCCCTGCGCGCTGGCGTGGATCGCTCGGCACTTGGTGAACGGCAGATCGTGGTCGATTGCGATGTGCTGCAGGCCGATGGCGGCACGCGCTGCGCGTCGATCACCGGCGGCTGGGTTGCCCTGCGGCTGGCGATGAACCAGCTGATGAAGGCAGGCACGATCATCAGCGATCCGATGATCGACCATGTGGCAGCGGTGTCCTGCGGCATCTACGCGGGCCAGCCAGTGCTGGATCTGGATTACCCTGAAGATTCGGCGGCAGGCACCGATGGCAATTTCATCCTGACCGGGCGCGGACGCCTGATCGAGGTGCAGATGTCGGCCGAAGGGGCCACATTCTCGCGCGCCGAAATGGGCGAACTCCTTGATCTGGCCGAGGCCGGATGTGCCGCACTGGTGGCAGCCCAGAAGGCGGCGCTGGGGACCGTGTGATGCGGCGGTTTTCCGGGGGGCGGCTGCTCGTCGCCACACATAATGCGGGCAAACTGGAAGAGATTGCCGCCCTGCTGGCCCCATTTGCAGTACAGGTAGTATCGGCGGCGGACCTAGGCCTGCCCGTGCCGGACGAAACGGAAACCACTTTTGCCGGAAATGCCCGGATCAAGGCGCATGCAGGGGCGGCCGCGACTGGACTTCCGACATTGGCCGATGACAGCGGAATGACAGTGGATGCGCTGGACGGTGCGCCGGGGGTGTATACGGCGGATTGGGCGGAAACGCCGGATGGGCGCGATTTCGACATGGCAATGGGTCGCGTTTGGGCCATGTTAGAGACGCTTTCTGCGCCATTCCCGCGGCGCGCACAGTTCCGCTGTACGCTGGCGCTGGCCTGGCCCGACGGGACGGATGCGGTGTTCGAGGGTGTGATGCCGGGGCAATTGGTCTGGCCGATGCGGGGCCGCCAAGGGCATGGCTATGACCCGATGTTTCAGCCAGACGGATATGCTATGACCTGCGGCGAAATGGACCGCTGGGAGAAGAACCGCATCAGCCACCGCGCACAGGCGTTCGCCAAACTGGTCGAGGAGTGTTTTCAATGAAACGGATATCAACCGGATCACCGTTCGAGGCCACAATGGGCTATTCGCGCGCCATCGTGAAGGGCGGGTGGTGCTTTGTCTCGGGCGTCACGGGCTATGACTATGCGACCATGGTGATGCCGGACGGCATTGCGGATCAGGCAAGTAATTGTTTTAAAACAATTACTTGGGTACTGGAACAGGGTGGCTTTACGATGGATGACATCGTGCGTGTGCAGTACACGGTGGTGGATGCGGCCCTTGTCGATGCCTTGATCCCGGCGCTTGGTGTGGCTTTGGGTGACGTGCGCCCGGCGGCCACAATGGTGATCGCAGGCCTGATCCGGCCGGAGATGAAGGTGGAGATTGAAGTCACCGCCTTTAAGGGCTGAGTGATGGAT
>JAAFHS010000343.1 GCA_013298485.1 Rhodobacterales bacterium | reverse complement strand
CGCGTCCAGCCCAGCACGGCAAAGAACGCGGCCACGATCATCACGGCGACCGCCGCCTGCGCCATCGACGCGGCAAAGGCGATCCCCATCAAGGGCAGCATGGCCACCCGGCGCGCAACACCATAGCCGCCGATCAGCACCTTGCCATGCCCCGGCCCCACCGCATGCAGAAAACCGTAACTGAAACACACGGCCAGAAGCCCCGCCAGCGCCCCCACCTCGCCCGCGCGCACCGCCCGGATGCCGCGTGCGAGGGCGTTCTGCACCGCGCGCTGTTCGCCCAATGCCCATTGCGTCAACTGTGCGAAGGCGCCCGTGGCCCACAACAGGCCCAGCACCGCCAGCACCAGCAGGCCCGAGATCAGAAGGCTGCGTTGCATGTCACCCGGACTTCCTGCGCATAGGATGCGCCAACCTCGGGATAGGTGATTTCCGCATCTGCGGTGGTGGGCAATTGCGCCAAAGCCGCCAGCAGTGCCTGATCCGCAGCATCCGTATCGGGGCTGAACACGTCGGCCATGCAGTCGTCGCGCCCGGTGATGACAGGCATGCCGACAACCGTATAGGCGGTATAGAACCCCGGATCATAGGATTTCACCACCAACGGCATATCCGCCACCGCCACGGCAGTTTGCAGTTTGCGCAGATGGGTCGAGGTGATCTTGCCATCCGCATAACCGGCGGACCAATCGGATGGCCCGGTCAGGGGCAGCGCGGCATCCCCCTGAAAGACATAGGTATCGCCTGGAAAACCCGGATCCCATTGCATGTCAAAGCCGGACAGATCCACAATCGCCTCGGGCGTCAGGACGCCGTCATAGTCGGGATCAAGCATCCGGTCTTCGATGATCGTCAGGGAAATGAATTCGTCATACGTCCAGCCGATCCGCAGGGCGCTGGCCCGGCCCTGATCGTCAAAAACGACCTCGACCGTGGTGTCGATAAAGATATGTGGATGGGCCAGGGCGGGCATTGGCAGCACCAGAGACGCCAGAAGTGGAAACCCAAGATGTTGCGCCACGTCGGGGCCCCCCCTGATGTCGCAGAATGTTAGCGTATGTCATCGGGAAGGCCAAGCAGCGCCCGCATCACATCGGCAGGGCCATGCCGCAAAATGGTGTCAGGGCGGCGGTTCCCAGCAACCGCCGCCCTGTTGGGGGTCAAAAAGTGGAGCCTCTGAAAGGTGTTCGCGGTAACTGTCTTCCGTTCAATGTCAGTGGTTTAGTCCGAAAGAGAGATGCGCCGCATACCCCATTTGCGGTATGGCGCAAGATTTTTACTGTTTGGACAGAGATGGCTGCGGCATCACCGCCTCTACCTCGTCCAGAACGCGCGGCCATTCGGCGAAAAGCAGCAGCTGTCCGGTATCGGGCAGGAACGAGATGTTGAGATGCGGATAATCCACCATCAGCTCGCGGATCGTCTGCACCGGGGTCTGGGGATCCTGATCGCCCTGCAGCAGGCGCACCGGCACGCGCGCGCCCCGCACCAGCGCCGACCAGTCCCGTTCGGAACTGATGCATTCGCGGGTAAAGGCCTCGGACGCGAGGAAATCCGCACTCATGCAGACCTCGGACCCTTCAAGGACGGCGGCCCGCACATCGGGTTGCGCGAATGTGGCCATATCGGCAGGCGATCCGCCGTTGACCTGGCTGAAGAACGCGGCCTTGCCCAGACGGCGGGCCAGCGAAAAGCCCGCCTTGACCAGAAACGGCAGCACGGCGGGCGCATAGCGCGCATTGGCCAGGATGAAGCGCTGCCATTTGTCCATGCGTTCATACTGCGCCGCCGTGCGCACCGGCAGCTGGCAGGCGCAGCCGATGATGGCGCGGACGAGGTCGGGTCGCGTCTGTGCCAGCATCAGGGCAAAGCGCAGATCGGCCCCCATCGGCGTGACCACGGCATCGCGCAGGCCCAGATGATCCATGACGGCGGCATAATCCGCCGTGACACCGGCCACATGATCCTGTCCCTTGGGATGCAGGGCTGTGCGCCCGTAACCGGCACGCACCGGCACGATGATGCGCAGGCCGCGCTTGGCCGCCGCCCGTTCGGCCCGCGCGGGCCAGCGGATCAGGCCGTAATCGAGATGCATATAGAGGACGGGCCGCCCGTGGGGGGCACCGAATTCGATCCAGTCAAGCCGCCGCCCGTCGGCCCCCCGGATCGTCTGGAACGGGATCGGGGCGAGAGAGCCTGCCACTCCCGCGACACTGCCCTGCGTCGGGATCAGCGCCACGTCCATCAGGCCCAGCACGACGCGCACCAGTTCCGATTGGCTGTGGGTTTCGGTCTTGGCCAGAATGCTGCGCACCTGCGTGCGCACCGTTTCAACCGACCGCCCCCGGCCTTCGGCGATGTCCTTCAGGGGCAGGCCCAGCGTGATGCCCTGCACGATCGCGACCTCGGCGAGGGTCAGGCCGAACGCCTCCTGTACCGTTGCCTCGAACCCGACAGGCCAGACCAGCTCGGTCGATAGCACCAGGGCGAGCGGGGGCTTGGCCTCACTCTCCACCGGGCTGACACGCACGATCACCGGACTGCCCGTGGTGCGCGAACGGATGCGCAGTGTCACGATTTTTTCGGCGCGCCGCGCGGCCACCTTGCGCACAACGCCGCGCAGGATGTCGATATCGGCGGCATCGAACGGCAGGGCCGTGATCGGCCCGCCCTCGGTGATGCCGAATGCCATGGCCGCAGGCCGGTTGCAGCCTGCAATGACCGCGCCCCCATCCGACAGAAAGGCCGCCGCGCGGGGAATATCCTGCAAGATCGCGCGGTCCCCGGTCGCCTTCTGTGACGCCTCGTACCGGTCCAGAAACACCGTGGCGCGCATCAGATGCGCATCGATCTCAGGGTCATCCAGCAGGATGGCCCCATCAACCGACCCCACGCGCAGGGGGGCTGCATGGACCTCCCACACCTCCAGCAGTTCTTCCAGCCGGATGGGATCGACCGCGACATCATAAAGCCGGTCGACAATCTCGGCCTTGTGATCGCGTTCGATGAATTGCGCCGTCGCCGGTCTGGGGTCCGCGTCCGTCATGCGCGAAACCTGCCGCAGGCCTGACGTTACGGCAAGTGCCATTCATCACGCGCGCGTTATTTCAGCGTGAAAATCAAGGGTGCCGCGGCGGTTTCAGGCGCATCTCAACCATCGGTTGCGGTGATGGCCCGGTATGATGCAATGATATGCAGAATGGCGGTCATCTTCTGGTCCTCGGTGCGGCGCGGGTCTGTCAGGATCAGCCCGACCTGCGCCTCTGCCGCGCGCGGCATGGCCTTGTCCGTGATCAGCGCCCAGAAGGCCGCCCGATGGGCCGGTTCGAAAATCTGGCATTCGCCCAGCCGGTTGTCCACCATGCGCTGGCCGATCAGCGCGTAGACCTTGTCTGCTGGCATCGCCGGGTCCGACACATCGAAGGCGGCCAGGCGGCTCAGCTTTTCCGCCGTCATGATTTGTACGCCGCTGATCTGCATCAGGCGATCAGCCGTTCAAGCGTCAGCTTGTCCAGATCATAATCGGCCGGGTCGCAGCGCAATTGCGTGGCACTGGCGACCTGCCGCACCCAGAGTGCGGGCACCTGCCGCAAGGCCGCGCGCAGATGCGCAGGCGTTGCCATATGGGCCGCAAGCAGCAGGTGCCACTGGCGCATCGTGCCCAGCGTCAGGGCGATGCCGTTGATCATCGGCACCGTCTCATCCTCGGACGACAGGTGGTAATTGTGCCGTTCCACCAGTTGGATATCCTGCAGATCATAGGGCGCTTCAG
>JAAFHS010000342.1 GCA_013298485.1 Rhodobacterales bacterium | reverse complement strand
CTTGCCGAATTCCGATGGCGGCACATGCCGCTGGCTGTTGGCGAAGGGAAAGAAGGCCGTGATGTTGTCGCGGCACTGGAAGGTGATCGTGTTGGTCAGCGCGCGGTTCATTTCCGCCAGCGTCGCATCCGTCGCCTCGCCCCGGAAATCCGTCTCGGCTTCTGTCACCAGCTTGGCCACTGTATCGGGCAGGCGCGAATTGTTGCGCGTCAGGTTCGACAGCAGTTGCGGCAGCACCGCCGCCGATTGCGCAGGGTTCGATGCACCCAGCCGCAGGTTGCCCCGGATCGCTTCCAGATCGGCCAGAATGATATCAATCGGGCGCTGCCCCGTCTCGCCATCCAGCATCACATGCCAGTCCCTGAACTGTTCCTCGATCTGTTCGATCGGCCGCGTGATCCCGTCATCGCTCGCGCCGCCGCCGCCCACCCGAACCTGCGATTTCGTGTTGGCCGCCACCGCATCCAGCAAGACCCGCTGCGTTCCGCTCGACCGGCTGACGATGCGGCCCGCAAAGGTTGACAGCACATCCCCCGCCACACCTTCCACCGCCGTCTCGCCTGCGGGTGCCGCTTCGCCGCCGCCCCCTGCCAGCATGGCCGCCACCTCTTCGGGCGACATGCCTTCGAACTGCTTGTATTCGCGCGACAGCTGCGTTTCCCCCTTGATGGTTTCCGCCAGCTTCAGGATCGGTGAGGTAAAGGGTGCCGATGCCGCCCCCAAAGCATCATAGGCGGGTTTATCCGCCGACATGCTGGCCAATGTCAGCTTGTCCAGCATCCCCTGCCAGGCGGCCCGGAATTCCTTGCCATAGCGGCTCATCAGCGCGATATCCAAACCTGCAAGCTGACTGTCGAAATCCGCAAGGTTCGCCTGATCGCCCAGTACCCATTTGTCGTCTTCCAGCGTCGTCTTCACCGCGGCCAGCTCGTCAATGAAGAACCCCCAGAATCCCTGATAGGTGAACAGCCCCGGCACCTTCAGATCGGTCAGCGCCGATCCGTCCGTCGTGGCAAACACGATCTCGGATTCGGGGCCCGTCTGGTCCACCAGCACCAGCTCTCCCAACTGCGCCGCCGATGCCTCATCAAGGATCACCGACCATGCCTGATCCGCCACTGACATCTGCACAATTGCGCTGCGCGCCGATGTCACCGTGCCATCGTCCAGCGCAATCGTCGGATCGCGGTCCTTGCCCAGCGCCAGCATCGCATCCAGATGCCGCGCCAGTTGTTCGCGCTGCGTGATCCCGTCCAGACCCGTGAACTGTTCGCGCCAGATTTCGTCGAACCAGGCCTTGATCGCATCGTCATCCGCCCGCCCGCCCTGCTTGCCCAGCAGCAGATACACTTTCAGCGCGCGGTAGATGTTCGTCGTATCGCCATCCGCCTGAAACTGTGGCAGGCGCAATTCGGTATCAAGGATCAGCCGTGGCCGCAGCATCTGTTCCAGCGCATCGCCATAAGCCTCGGTCGCCGCATTCTGCAGGCGCGCGCGCTGCGACAGGCCGAACCCTTCCGACCAGGTCGGTTCCGCCGATGTGCCGAACCCCGCGGGCTGCAGGCGCAGCCGCTCCAGATGTTCCAGCACCGGTGTCAGGTCCGGATCGTCAATCTGCGTGCGCTCGATCTCGACCTGTGCCGCGCGCGCGTAAGTTGCGGCCTCGGCTTTCGCGGTCAGGACAAGGTTGTTGTTGTTCCAATAACTCAGGCCAAGGCCCGCCCCGGCCGCCAGCGTCACGATCGCAATCGTCGACAGCGCCAGCCCCCGCAGGATCGCCGTGCGCCTGACCGCCCGCATGTCATGCGACACCCAGTCGCGTTCGGCAAAGATCACCTTGCGCAGCAGATCATGCAGAAAGAAGCTTTTGCCCGACCCCGACATGAACGCCGGCGCAAACCCGCCCCCGCCCGCATTCTGCGCCATCGCCCCCAGCACCTGGTCAATCGGCGTGCCTTCCTGCGTACCGGACGTGAAATAGAACCCCCGCAGGATCGCATTCGTTTTGTACCGCGTCGGCTCGAACACGCGGCGCATGAAATCCGATACATTGTCGCGCAGCAGCGCCAACTGCCCCGGCAGGCCGAAAATCGCGATCCGGCTGACGCCATCGGGTTCTTCCGACAACCGGTCGATCACCTCGTCCGACAGCCGCCCCACAAGGCGGTCATACTCCTGCGGCACCGATTGCCAGGTTTCCGCCTTGCGGTCCTTGGTCTGGAATGTCGCCCCCCAGACCAGCTTGCGCCGGTTCAGCGTAAAGCTGCTGAAAAACTCGCGGAACCCCGAAATCAGGTCCGCCTTGGTGAACAGCACATAGACCGGGAAATCGATCTTCAGCTGTTCATGGATTTCCGCCAGCCGAGCCCGCACCGTTTCCGCATTGCGCGCGAGGCTCTCTTCTGTCGCGTTCATCATGTCTTCGACCGAAAACGCCAGGATCACCCCGCTGATCGGCTGGTTGGGCCTGCTTTTCTTCAAAAGGTCCAGGAAGGCGGTCCAGCTGGCCTCATCCGCGCCTTTGTCGCTGTCCTGCGTCGTATAGCGCCCTGCCGTATCGATCAGGATCGCGTCTTCTGCAAACCACCAGTCGCAATAGCGCGTGCCCCCAAACCCTTCGACAACCCCGCCGTCATTCTTGGCCAGCGGAAATTCGATGCCCGAATTCTTCAGTGCCGTCGTCTTGCCCGCCCCCGGCGGCCCGATGATCACATACCACGGCAGATCATACAGAAACGTCTTGCCGCCCGATTTCTTCAGCGTCGCCAGCGCGCCCTGCATCCGTTCCGCCAGCACCTTGCCGTCGCCCACCGGTTCCGCGATCAGCACCGCCTCCAGCGCTTCGGCCTTTTTGCGCCGCCGCCGCCATTTCACGAACCACACGATCAGGAAAATGCTGACGATCCCGCCGATCACCGCCGCGCGGAACCACACGGTGCCGAACAATTCGATCCCCGTCATCGGCCCGCCGAACCAGATGCCCGCAAAGAATGCCGCGAAAAACAGGATGTAGAAGGGCCAGGCCATCCACGGCCGCCACTTGATGCGCGGCAGCAGGCGGAACAGCAATGCGAAGATGTTGTTCAAAACGT
The DNA here is from genome assembly GCA_013298485.1 of Rhodobacterales bacterium. Classification (GTDB taxonomy): domain Bacteria; phylum Pseudomonadota; class Alphaproteobacteria; order Rhodobacterales; family Rhodobacteraceae; genus JAAFHS01. Next base: position 684 of record JAAFHS010000342.1, on the reverse strand, counting down.
CCCCTCCTTCGCCAGCAGGATTTCAACCCGGCGGTTCAGCGTCTTGCCCTCGTCGGTGGCGTTGTCACCGATCGGGTCCGCCTCGCCCTTGCCCTCTACCGTGATGCGCGCATCATCCGTCAGGGTGGCCGCGATCACATCCCGCACAGCCTCGGCCCGCGCCAGCGACAGCTCGTCATTCGATTTGAACTGCCCGCGCCCCGACATCGGCGTGCTGTCGGTAAAGCCCAGGATACGGATCGGCCCGCCTTCGCCATTCAGCATCGTCGCGATCTCGGCCGCCAGTGCCTCGAACTCCGGCTTTACCGTCGCCTTGCCGGAATCAAACAGCAGCAGGTTGCTCACCCGGACAAAGATGTAATCGCCCTTCGTGCCCACCGTGATGCTGCCATCATCCAGCCGCGCCTGCAGCGCCGCGCTGATCCGTTCCAGCTGTGTTGTGTCCACCGGGGCCACGAAGGCCTGCACAATCGGCGTGCTGCGCAGCAGGGTGATGGCTGCACTGTTCGGATGCATCAGGTTCAGCGTCCGCGCCACCTCGCCCCCGTCGCGCGCCAGCAGCGTGCTCAGGCCCGCATAGGCCCCCACAATCGCCGCCAGCGCCAGTGATGCCACCGCCCAGATCGGCACTCCGCCGAACTTGCGCCGCCCGCCCATCGGCACCGCCGTCCACGCCACCGAGAC
>JAAFHS010000341.1 GCA_013298485.1 Rhodobacterales bacterium | reverse complement strand
GTTTCGATCGTGGCCTTTGCACGGGATTCCTGATCGGCCAGCGCATCACGTTCAAGTGTCAGGCGCTGCAGAACGGCGGCGGCAATCGCCTCTTCCTCGCGGCGGGGTGGCAGGGCGGCCTCGCAGTCTTCGCGCGCGGTACCCGCCGCACGGGCCGCGGTTTCCGCCTGTGAGGCGGCAATCAGGCGGGCGCGCAGGACCGCGGCGGCCTCCATCCTTGCCTGATCCGCTTCGCGCCAGCGGCGGTACAGCAGCATACCTTCAGCACGGCGCAACTCCTCGCCAATCTCACGGTAGCGGGCGGCCTGGCGGGCCTGACGGGCGAGGGTGGCCAGTTGCGCGGCCAGCTGTTCCAGCACATCATCGACGCGGGACAGGTTCTGTTCGGTCGCGGACAGGCGCAGCTCTGCCTCGTGTCGGCGCTGGTAAAGCCCTGAAATCCCTGCGGCTTCTTCCAGAATGCGGCGCCGGGCCTTGGGTTTGGCATTGATCAGTTCACTGATCTGACCCTGGCGCACAAGGGCAGGCGAATGTGATCCGGTCGAGGCATCGGCAAACAGCATCTGCACATCTCGCGCGCGCACCTCCCGCGCGTTGGCGCGGTAGGCGGAGCCTGCATCGCGGGTGATGCGGCGGATAATCTCGATCTGGTCGAGGTCGTTGAAACCGGCGGGCGCCAGGCGGTCGGTATTGTCGATGAACAGACCCACTTCGGCAAAGTTGCGGGCAGACCGGGTGGCGGCACCGGCAAAGATCACATCCTCCATTCCGCCGCCGCGCATGGCGGTGGGGCGGTTTTCGCCCATCACCCACCGCAGTGCCTCCAGCAGGTTGGACTTGCCGCAGCCATTGGGGCCGACGACGCCGGTCAGCCCCTCATGGATCACCAGATCCGTGGGGTCGACAAAGCTTTTGAAGCCATTGAGGCGCAGGCGGGTCAGACGCAAGGGCAGGTTTCCAGTGATTCCGTTGGGTGACTATCGTCAGGGTTGGCGGCATCCAAGTCAACCGGCATGCCCCGCATGTGGCGGCCACGGCGCATTTGTCCCCAAGATATTGCGGATTTCGGTGATATCCGGCAGGGTTTACCGATGGACAGCGACCTGATCCCCTTTCGCGCGACCGACCCTTGTGACTGGGAGGCGATCCTTGGCCTGATGACCCGTGCCTTTGCCGGGATGGAGGGGCGGATCGACCCGCCATCATCCTTGGGGGCGCTGACGATTGATGGCTTGCGCAGTGGTGGCGAAGTCTGGGTTATGGGAACACCCCCGGTCGCTTGCGTGATCCTGACGCCGCGCGCGCAGGCATTGTATCTGGGGAAAATGGCGGTGGAACCTGCCCTGCAAGGCCGGGGTCTGGGACGGCGGCTGATGGAGATTGCGGCGGCCCGGGCGAAGGGGCTGGGGCTGGCGGCACTGGAGTTGCAGACGCGGGTGGAACTGGTGGAGAACCACGCGGCGTTCCGCGCGATGGGGTTTGAGAAGGTGGGGGAGACGGCGCATCCGGGCTTTGCGCGGGCGACGTCGTTCACGTTTCGCAAGGCGGTTTAGGGGGCTGTCTGCCCCCACGCCGCAGACTGCATCTGCGGCACCCCCGAGGATATTTTCGGACAGAAAATCCGGATCAGAGTGCCATCGCACGAAAAGCATCAGGGATGGCATCTTTTCCAGTCAGCACCAGATCGGCCGTCACCTCGGCGACATATGGCGCCATGCCGAAGCCGATCTTGAAGCCGCCGTTGGCAATGAAGTGGCCAGGACGGTCGGGCCAGGGCCCCAGCACAGGCGCGCGGGATTTGGCGCGGGGGCGCAGGGCGGCCCAGCGGTCGATGACGGAGGCCTGGGCGAGGGCGGGGACGGCGGCGATGGCCGTGGCCTGCAGGGCGTCCAGTTGCGCATCGGTGCTGGTGGGATCACCCCAGGTGTTTTCGCTGGTTGATCCGATGGCGACCGTGCCGTCGGCATGGGGCACGATATGCAACCCGTCGATGAACAGCTGCGGCAGGATCGCGGCATCATACTGCAACAGCAGCGCCTGCCCTTTCACCGCGCCGCCCACGTTGCGGCCCAGATGATCGGACAGCGCGGTCAGGCCATGGGTGCCGGTTGCGTGGATGACCTGACCCTGATCCGCGCCGTCCGTCACCACCTCCCCCCCCTGCGCACGGATTGAGGCCACCAGGGCCGCAAGCGCCATGCGCGGATGGATGCGCGCAGTCAGCGTGTCGTGGATCAAAAGGCCCGTCGGGCTGTGCGGCTCCCACGCGGTGCCGGTGGCGGGGATCACATCCCATCTGGCGCGGCCTTGCCACAGCAGCGACGCCTCCATCCCCCTTGCGCGGGCGGCATCCACGGCGCGGGCATCGGGCAGGGGTTGCAGACGGCCTGTGCGGGCATAGCCGGGATCCGCGCCGCCGATCCGGGCAACATCGGCCCACCAGTCTTCGGCCATCAGCAGGCTGTGCAGCTGGAACGCCTTTTTCGCATTCCATCCTTCGGGCACATGCGGGGCAAGGGCACCGACAATGCCGCCGCTGGCCCCGGCCCCGATGCCGTAAGGGTCGATGACCCGGACGCGGGCCCCCTCCCGCGCACAGGCATGGGCAATGGACAGGCCGAAGATGCCTGCGCCCCTGATGGTCACGTCGACCCTTGCCATTCCGCCTGCCCCTGTCCATGGTCCGCGCCGGATGGGCATAGGGCAAATGACGCAGGGCTTCCAGCATCCTGATCTTGACTGGCGTGACGGGGTGATCCCGGTCTCAACCCGGTTTGATGACCCGTATTTCAGCCTTGCAGGGGGGCTGGAGGAGACGCGGCATGTGTTTCTGGCAGGCAACGACCTGCCCGCGCGTTTTGTACCCGGTTTTCATGTGGCCGAACTCGGTTTTGGCACCGGGCTGAACATGCTGGCCGCGCTGATCGCGTGGCGCGGCGCGGGGATGACCGGACCGTTGCGCTATACCGGTTTTGAAGCCTTTCCGATGACGGCGGATCAGGCGCGCCGCGCACTGGCCGCGTTCCCCGATGCACTGGCGGTGGCGGAGCCGCTGTTCGCGCAATGGGGCGGCGGGGCGATCCGTGCAGATGACCTGCAGGCGACGATCATTCTTGGTGATGCGCGCAGCAGGTTGCCCACGTGGGATGGGCTGGCGGATGCGTGGTTTCTGGACGGGTTTTCACCCGCCAAGAACCCGGAACTCTGGTCGGATGATCTGATGGCTGCCGTCGCCGCGCATACAGCACCAGGTGGCACATTCGCGACCTACACGGCAGCGGGGCATGTGCGCCGCACATTGGCGGACGCAGGGTTTGTGGTGGAACGGCGGGCGGGGTTCGGCACCAAGCGGCATATGTCGGCAGGGGTTTTGATGTGAAGACGAATACGCAGGCGGGCATCTGGCTGATGATTCTGGCCGTCACGATCTTTGCCGCACAGGACGGATTTTCGCGGCATCTGGCGGAAACCTACAACGTGCTGATGGTGGTCATGATCCGCTATTGGGGCTTTGCGGGGTTTGTGGTGATCTGGGCCTTGCGCCAGCCGGGCGGATTGCGGTCGGTGGCGACCACGCAGCCGGTGCTGCACGGCGCGCGGGCCTGTCTGCTGATTGCGGAGGTTTGCGTGATCATCTGGGGTTATACGCTGATCGGGCTGATCGAAAGCCATGCGGTGTTTGCGGTCTGCCCGCTGCTGGTGGCGGCGATGTCGGGACCGATCCTGGGGGAACGGCTGGGCTGGCGGGGATGGGCGGCCATTCTGGCAGGCATGGCGGG
>JAAFHS010000340.1 GCA_013298485.1 Rhodobacterales bacterium | reverse complement strand
CGCATCAGCAGTTCATGGAAAAAGAAGTTCATCAGATCGACATGGCCCGGATAGCGCATTGTTTTATAATCCAGATTCTCGATCCGGTCGGCATAGGTCTCGCACATTGTGCCAAGGCCGCCCGATGTGGTGAACGCCTCGAGCTGCATGCCGTCGATGTAGATATTCTCGGTCCATTCCATGGCGGAGACGGTTTTCAGAACGCCTTCCTCGATCACCTCGCAATCGTTCAGATATTCGTTGACCACGCCCTCAGGCGACCAGTTGAACGCATAGCCGAGCAGCCCTGTCGGGTTCTGCGGCAAGGCCCCGACGCGCAGCTTGATCGACCGGATACGGTCGAACTGTTCGGCCAGATGCGCGCCGACGATGCCGACAAAACCGGGGGCGAGGCCGCATTGCGGGGCCATCAACCCTTTGGATGTCTTGGCCAGTTCGCGGATGTGGCGGGTGGTGGGGACATCTTCGGTCAGATCAAAGTAGTGCATGCCCAGGTCATGCGCGAGGGAGGCGACGACTTTGTTCAGGTGATAGGGCAGGCAGGACAGCACGGCGTGCTGGCCCGTGAGGGCGGCTTTGATCTGGCCTGCATCGGTCAGATCGGCGACGCGGGACGGGAACGGCGTGTCCACATGGCGGGCGTCAACGCCCGTGACATCGAAGCCGGATGCGGACAGCAGCTCGGCGGCCAGATGCCCGACCTTGCCAAGGCCCAGCACCGCGATTTTGGTAAATGACATGATCTGCCCCTTCAGAAATCGAATTTCACGCCCTGCGCCAACGGCAGGGCGGCGGAATAGTTCACCGTGTTGGTCTGGCGGCGCATATAGCCTTTCCAGGCGTCCGAGCCGCTTTCACGCCCGCCCCCGGTTTCCTTCTCACCGCCGAAGGCCCCGCCAATCTCGGCCCCCGATGGCCCGATATTGACATTGGCGATGCCGCAATCGGAGCCTGCGGCCCCGAGAAACGCCCCCGCCTCACGCATGTCCAGCGTGAAGATGCATGAGGATAGCCCTTGGGGGACATCATTCTGTAGATGGATCGCCTCATCCAGCGTGTCGTAGCCGAGCACGTAGAGGATCGGCGCGAAGGTTTCAGTTTTCACCACGGCTGATTGCGCGGGCATTTCGACCAGCGCGGGTGCCACATAGGCCCCGCCTGCGGGCACGCCTTGGGTTACAGGTGCGCCGCCGTGCACGGTGCCGCCTTCCGCGCGCGCCTTATCCAGCGCCGCCACCATCCGGTCGCGGGCAGGATGATCGACCAGCGGGCCGATCAGCGTGGTGGCATGGCGCGGATCGCCGATCGGCAGGCTGGCATAGGCTTTCGCCAGTTTTGCCACGAGGTCGGCCTTGATGGAGTTATGCGCGATCAGGCGGCGCAGCGTGGTGCAGCGCTGCCCGGCCGTGCCCACGGCTGAGAACACAATCGCGCGCACGGCCATATCCATATCGGCACTTGGGGCCACGATCATCGCGTTGTTGCCGCCGAGTTCGAGGATCGATCGGCCAAAGCGCGCCGCAACCTTTGGCCCGACGATGGAGCCCATGCGGGTGGACCCTGTGGCCGACACCACAGGAATGTCTTTGGACGTCACCAGCGCCTCGCCAATTGCGGGGCCACCGATCACCAGTTGCACAAGGCCCGCAGGCGCATCGCCAAAGCGGGCAAGGGCGCGGTCCATGATTTTCATGCAGGTCATCGCGGTCAGCGGCGTTTTCTCGGATGGCTTCCAGATCACCGGATTACCGCAGACAAGGGCAAGGGCCGCGTTCCATGACCAGACCGCCACGGGAAAGTTGAAGGCGGAAATGATGGCGCAGGTGCCAAGCGGGTGCCAGCTTTCCATCATGCGGTGGCCGGGGCGTTCGGATGCGATGGTCAGGCCATAAATCTGGCGGGACAGGCCCACGGCAAAATCGCAGATGTCGATCATTTCCTGCACTTCGCCAAGACCCTCAGAGGTGATCTTGCCTGCCTCCAGCGTCACCACCGCGCCAAGTTCTGCCTTAGCGGCGCGCAGTTCCTCGCCCAGCAGGCGCACGAGTTCGCCGCGCCGGGGGGCGGGCACATCGCGCCATGCCTTGAAGGCCTGTTGGCTCGCCGCGATCACGCCCGCCATATCGGCAGGGGCGGTTTCGCGGATGCGCGCAACCTCAGCCCCGTCGATGGGGGAATGCACGGGCAAGGTGCCCCCGGTCAGATCGGGCGCCGTCAGGCCAGCGGCGTGAAGGGTCTCAGAATGGGTCATGGTTGGCCTCCTGTTGCGATGGCGCGCTGATCATCCATGCCCATGGACAGGATCAGGGGTGCCTTCTGTTGGCGTGTCTGGAAATCGGATTTTGATCGCATGCCCTGCCACGCCGTGGCAATCAGCGATTGGGCCAATGCCCCGCCCAGCGTGGTGCCGGGGCCGGTCACGATGAACAGGTCCGGCGCGAATTCGCGCGCGGCGATGCGGATGGCATGCGCGAAGTCATAGGGTTCGGTGACCTGATGACCCAGCGTGTAATCATAGAGCGCGCCCGTATCCGTGGCCCCCGGCCACCAGATTGCACCCCGTCCGTCGATCATCGCCACATCGGGCTGACGGAAAAGACCCCGCGCAAGGCGGGCCCGCCCCGCCGCTGCGACCGGGGCCATCAGGCTTGTGTGGAACGCCGCATGGTTTTGCAGGCGCATCGGAAAGCGGCCCGTTGCGGGCACGGCTGCGGTGAAGGCGGCAAGGGCAGCGTCATCGCCTGCCAGCACCAGCATGCCCCCCAGATCAATCGACAGCGCCAGCCCGGCGCGGGCGGCGTGATCCATCACCTGCGCCCGCAATGCGGCATCGGGCCGCCAGTCATCCCCTGTGACGGGATAGATCACCTGGCCCCCCTGCCCCGTCTGATGCATCAGCGTGCCCATGGTATTCACCACGTCAAAGCCATCCATCGCCGACAGCGCCCCCGCACAGGCCAGCGCGGAATACCAGCCCATCGAATTGCCGGTCACGGCGACGATCTCGACGCCCTTGATGCTGCGAAAGTCAGACAGGGTGGCCGCGTAAATCAGCGCGCTCGCATTGTCGCCCCGGCTGTGGCGGGCAAGGCTGTAGGGGTCAGCGTCCAGCCCGGTCAACGTCTCCTGCCCCAGGGTGCTGCGCGCCTGATCGAATTGGGCGATCAGGGTGGGGTCACCGTGCCGGGCAAGTGTTCCGACCTCAGCCGCGTTATACGTGCCACGTCCGGGGCAGATGACGACGGCGGTTTTCATGCCAGCGCCCCCGCGATGATGCTGTCCACCGATGGCATGGTGGCCGCATAGGCTGGCCCGGTGGCGATAAAGCTGTCTTCCGACACGACGCGCGTGGCGGGCATGCCATGTTCGGTCATCAGGGCCATCAACCCCTCTGCCGGGCCACCCGACCGCCTGCATTCATCCACGATCAGCACGCGATGGCACGCCCGGATTGCCGCCAGCAGACTGTCAACCGGCAGGGGCGACAGCCAGCGCAGGTCGATCACGCGGGTCTTGATGCCCGCCGCGATGATGCGCGGCAGGGCTTGCTGGCTCAGGTAGTGGCCGTTGCCATAGGTCACAATCGCGAGGTCCGTGCCATCACCCGTCACACCCACCTCGCCAAAAGGCATGACCCGGTCAGGGGCCGGATATTGCGTCATCCATGCGCCATCCTTTTCCGCCGCCAGATCGCGCGCAGGGTAAAGGGCGATGGGTTCCAGAAACACCACCACCCGCTGCTCTTCCCGCGCCAGACGCACGCATTCCCGCAGCATCATCGCGGCATCGGCACCCGT
>JAAFHS010000034.1 GCA_013298485.1 Rhodobacterales bacterium | reverse complement strand
TGTTGCGGCCCTGTCCATCGATCGTGATCCGCCCGTCATCCCGCGTGCCTGCAAACGTGGCGTCCGTATCGAAGGCCCCGCGATATCCGCGCCCCAGCACAGACAGATCGGGAAACTGAAGTTCTGCTTTCAGGTTGCTGTCATCCGGATCGATCCGCCCTGCAACGCTCGCCACAAGATTGGCCGCCGTGAGCCGCAGTTGCGACAGATCGATCCCGCCATCCCGCAAGTCGGCCACGCCCGATATCTGCGATGTGCCGCCCAGCAGATTATCCACCTCAGCGACACCGATGCCCAGCCCCTCACCTGTCCCATCAAGTGTGATGCGTGCTGTATCAAGCCTGCCCACGAAAGTCGCGTCCGCATTCAGGCGCCCACGATAGGCATCACCCAGCGCACCCAGATCACGGAAGGCCAAAGCGGCCCGCAGATCGCTTCCCTCGGTCGCGAGGGTGCCGGCAAGATTGCCCGTCAATGATCCCGCCTGCACCGTCAGATCACGCAGGTTCAGGCCATTTTCGTCGCGCAGGATGTCTGCGGCAATCGTCGACTTGCCACGCAGCAACCGGTCAACCTCGGCGATCCCGATCCCCAGGTCAGTGCCGACAAAACCGACCTCGCCGTCGAATGCGCCGCTCAGCGGTACAAAGCTGCCCTCGGCCGTCACGATACCCGCACCACGCAGCGGCTGTCCGGCAAGGCCCGACAGCCGGGCGATATCATCCGCGCGGACCTGCAGGCGTCCGGTCGTCATCAGCCCGGTTGATAGGCCCGCAATTTCGACCCCGGCATTCGCCTCATACCCATCCCCTGCGATTGTCAGCCTTGGGATGGAAATGGCTGTGGCCACGTCGCTCCAATGCACAACGGCCTGGCCAAAGGCGCGGGGTCCGGTCGCGCTTGCCAATGCGGGGGCCGTCGGGCGCAGGCCGTCGACATCATAGTCAAATGTTGCACCAAAGGCGCGGCCCATCGGCGTGCGTGCAATGCGGCCCGATCCTGTCAGTCGAAGCATGTCAATCGCAAGATCGCTGCGGTCAAGGCCTGTCACCTGCAGATCAGTCCTCCATGCCTCGTCCGATGCGGCATCGAATTGCAGTGCGATTGTTGCCCGATCAATGCGCGTCTCCACGTCAGTGGATAGGGGCAGCAGCACGGCTGTACCATCCGGGGCCGCCAAAGTGCCATTCAGATTGATCCGCAGCGGCAGTCCGTCCGGCGCAAGCGCCAGATCGCCCGCCAGGGCCAGTGCCTGCGTTTTCAAGCCAAACGCATCAACAGTAACATGACCGCTGGGATCGGCGTCCCCCGCCAGTTGCAGCGCGATCTCATCACCAAAAAAGGCTGCATAGTCCGGCAGGAACAATGGGGCCAGATTGCCGGAAACATCGGCGGCAAATCCCCGTGCCCCGTCAGATCGCTGGGCAATGTTCACAGTGCCTGCCAATCGGGGATCATCGTCGGTCCGTAAGTCGATGTCGGCGGTAAAATCCTCCAACGTCCCCGTTCCGCTGACCGTCAAACGCGCCGAAGGGCGCCCCGGCAGATCGAGCGCAGATGCGGCCAAGCCGCCTGCCGCCTCTTCAGCCAGGAAATCGATTGCAAGATCAAGCGTGGCATTGGAAAAACTGGCCTTCAGCGACACGGTTCCCTCGGTGCCGTCGGTGCGTTTCAGCACAAAGTCGGCCGCCCCTATCCCGTCGGCAAGGTTACCTGATGCCTCAAGCACCCCCGTGACCGGCTGACCCATGACGGCCTCGCCCAGCACGATCTCATCCGCCGCAATCCGGCCGATGGTGACCGAGACGGGCAGTTCGGGCAGGGCAAATGGTGCCGCTTCGGGTGCGGGCAGATCCGATCCGCCGGTTATCGGGGCGCGGGTGATCGTGATGCTGTCGGCGCTTAGCTCATCCACCGATACTTCGCCGGACAGCAGGGCCGATCTGCTCCAATCCAGGGTCAGGCCAGTCAGCGTGATCCAGACACCTTCGCTGTCGGCAATTGTCATGGTCTCGATAGTCGCTTGTGATGACAGCGCGCCCGCGAAACCTGTAATCGTCACCTGCCGTCCTGCATCCGATAGATTGTCTTCAAGGAAGGCTGTCAGATAGTCGCGATCGTCTTCTTGCGCGACTGCCGTCTGGGGCAGGGCGCAGATCAGGATGATGGCAAGACCGCGCCGCATCAGAACGACTGCCCGATGCCGATGTAAATCTGCACGCCATCACCGGTATCGCCGCCCACAGGGGTGGCTATGTCCAGCCGGATCGGACCAAAGCCCGTTGCATAGCGCAGGCCAAGCCCGGCACCCGCGTGCCAATCATCGCCCGGACTGGTGAACGTGCTATCGCTGACCGATCCTGCATCCACGAACCCGACAATGCCGATGGTGTCCGTGACCTTCGCCCGGACCTCTGCCGAAACGGCGATGAACCGGGTTCCGCCCGTTTCAACTGGCGTGCCACCATCATTCGCGGTCACGCCAAGGGATTGATAGGGCTGTCCACGCACAGTGCCGCCACCCCCGGAATAAAACAGATCGTCACGCGGCGTGGCCAGCAGGCGCGATCCGACGATCAGGCCGCCTTGGGCGCGGGCTGCCACGACAAACCGGCTGTCCTCACCCAGACGGCGGTAAGCCCGGGCATCGAATGTCAGCCGCGCCCCGGAATCTGTCGTGCCAAAACCGAGGAACGGCTTCACCTCAGCGTCAATGTAGAACCCCTTTGTTGCATCGACCTTGCTATCGCGCCTGTCCCAGGTCGCACCGATGGGTAGCCCGAGATTGCGAAACCGGAAATCGCCTGCGTCATCTGTACCGTCCGAGACATCGTATTGCAGCCCGACGCGCGCGGTCAGCTCGTCCGAGATGATCTGGGTGAACCCGATGCCGAGGGTAAATGTGTCGGCCTCATAGTCTTCTTCGTCCAGCTGTAGTCGACGCCACTGTTCTGCGCGCCGATATTGGCAATCTCGCCGTCGATCTTGAACCGTTCTGCCCCGCCAAGCAGGTTGCGGTGCAGCCAGAAACCCGACAGCGTGACGCCCTCGAGGCTCGCCACTTCGGCACCGAAACTGTAGCGGCGGGTTTTCTCTTCGGCGACGCGCGCGGTGATCCCGATCAGGTCGGGTGGTGTGATCGTCTCATCCTCGATGAGTGTGACAGACCGGAAGACGCCGGTGCGGCGCAGCCGGTCTGCCGCGCGTTCCAACTCTTCCGGGCTGAAAACCTCACCTTCGGGCAGGCCTGCGATCTTGCGGATGCGACGTTCGCGCATCCTTTGTTGTCCGGTGATTGTCAGCGTGCCGAACCGCAGGCGCGGGCCGGGGGCGAGCGTGACTTCTGCAGACAGTGTGGCAGCGGTGTGATCGGCGATAATCTCTTGGTCGGCTGGTGCAGCCCTTGCATGCCCCGCGTCGCGCCAGCCGTCGACGCCTGCCGTCACGGCCAGTTGGATCAGCCCGCTTTCTGCAACTTGGCCGGGGGCGAAGCCATCCGGCAGAACGGTACCTTCTGCAACAGGGGTAATCAGCGCCCGTGAAAAGGTAAAGACGGGTCCGGGATCAACGGCAACTTTCACCTGGCCGATCCGGCCCGGGACGTCAAGCGGCGCAATACTTGCGGCCTCCCTGCCGTCTATCAGGACGCTGATGACCGGAGAGTAGTATCCTTTTGCATAAAGCGCGCCGATCAGGCGACCATATTCCCCGCGGGCTGCTGCGAAAACGGTTTGCGCATCGCTGCGTTCCTCTTCCTGCAGGGCAAGCAGAAGAGACGCGTTGCGCAGATCCTCCGTCAGTTTGGGTGGATCGCCTGTGACATTGAATCCGATCGTATCCTGTGCGTGGGATGCTGTGACCGAACACACTGCTGCAACAAGAATAAGGCGACGTCCAAGCCGTGCAAGATGCCCCGGTATTGCCACATCCGCCCCCAATTCATACTCGATTCAGCTATGTCATGTTGTGCTGCCATCGGCAATTCACGACTGGCCTTGACGGGGCCATGCCTCTACTGGGCGGCGAGTTCCCGCGCGGGCGACAGTCTGGTTTCGCTGATCGCAGACAGGGCAAGGGCAGCCGCGCCATGGGCCCAGAGCATTTCGCCCCAGGCATGGATTTCGATGGGCGGCAGTGGCCGGCCGGTTTGCAGGACATGCGCCTTCATTTCGGCCAATGTGTCGGCTGCATAAAGATAGTCGAACCGCATCCGTTCGCCCGACAGGATGATGAACGCAGGGTCAAAGAGGTTGACGACATTTGCCAGACCCAGCGCCAGATAGCGGCCCGCCCGGTTGAAAATGGACCGGGCGGATTGATTGCCGGCCTTGGCATGATCGTAGAGGCTTTCCAGCAGGACGATCATCGACTGACCACCCTTGTAGGTCCAGTCAAGTGCCGTGGTGGCCTCGCGCGCAAGGGCATAGTCGGCGACATAAGCCTCCAGGCATCCGCGCTGGCCACAGCGGCAAAGCGCGCCATCCAGTTGGACCTTGGTGTGGCCCAGTTCCATGCCAAGGCCCTGCGCGCCGCGATAGAGGCGGTGATTGATAACAAGGCCCATACCGACGCCATGTTCGATCGTAACCACTGCAAAATCCGACCGTGACCGCCCCGCCCCGAACCAGAGTTCGGCCAAAGCGCAAAGATTGGCGTCATTGTCGATATGAACCGGCAGACCAAGCCGGACAGACGCCGCCGCCGCGAGGGGCGCGTCGCGGTCGCGCAGGACAGATGACCACAAGACCGTGCCACCCGTGCTGTCGACATATCCCGGCAGGGCAATTCCGGCACCAGACAGTTCATACCGCCTGACGCCCGCCTTGGTGCAGACCTCGTCCAGCAGAGACTCCGTTGCATCCAGTATCTCAGGCAGCGAAAATGCGGTCGGCGGGCGGTCAACATGGTAGTCGGCGATCAGATTTCCTGCAAAATCGACGATGACCGCAGACATGTCGCGATCACTGATCTTGAGGCCGGCCACGCGGTGCGCATCGGCCCGCACACCCAAAGCGACCGCAGGGCGGCCACGGCCTGAATCACTGTCGCGCGGGGCGGCGACCTCTTCGATCAGGCCGACCTCTATCAGTTCGCTTGTCAGCGTCGTGACGGATGCCGGGCTGACGCCAAGTTCCTTTGCCAACTGCACGCGTGGAATCAGGCCAGCCGCACGGATACGGTCAAACACCTGCTGCCGCAAAGGTCGCATGGTTTCGGACAGCGGGGGAATCAGCGGCCCGCAGCCCGGCTGCCGCTGTTCCTCTGACTTTCGCTGCATACGCAGGACCATTATTTTGACCTTTGAACTAAAAATTGGACAGATCATTGCGGATTGACCCAAAACTTGCCGCATCGCAGCAAGTATTCGATGACAATTTGCTCGATTCAAGATTTACGTATGAATTTTATTTTGACAACTGAAATTAATCACGGCTATTTTCTCCGCGTGCCGACGAATCTGTCGGACCGGCCATGTGCTGGCCGCATCTATGGGAGGACTACAATGCGTAACGCAATTATCGCCGCCGTCATTGCGACGGCTGGCTTCTCGTCGGCAGCGCTCGCCGAAGGTAAAGTGATCGGTGTTTCCTGGGCCAGCTTCCAGGAAGAGCGCTGGAAGATCGACGAAGCCGCCATGGTGGCTGCGATCGAGGCTGCCGGGAACACCTATATTTCGGCTGATGCGGAATCGTCGTCGGCCAAGCAACTGACAGACATCGAAGCACTGATCGCACAAGGTGCGGATGCCCTGATCATCAACGCCTGGGATAAAGACGCCATCGGCCCGGCCATCGAGGCTGCTGCTGCCGAAGGTATCCCGGTCGTGGGTTATGACCGCCTGATCGAAGATGCACGGACATTCTATCTGACGTTTGACAACGTCGGTGTCGGCCGCATCATCGCGGAATCCGTCACGGCGGTGAAGCCTGATGGCAACTTTGCCATCATCAAAGGTGACCCCGGTGATCCGAATGCTGCGTTCCTGCTGGAAGGCATGATGTCGGTGATCGGTGATGAGGTTGCTGCCGGTACGATCACCATCGTCGGCGAGGCATTCTCGGATGGTTGGAAGCCAGAAAATGCCCAGAAGAACATGGAGCAGATCCTGACCGCAAACGGCAACGCCGTGGACGCCGTTCTGGCCGAAAATGACGGTATGGCTGGCGGTGTAGTGGCCGCGTTGGCCGCACAGGGCCTGACGATCCCGGTTGGTGGGCAGGACGGCGATCTTGCCGCGCTGAACCGTGTGGCGCGTGGCACCCAGACTGTTTCGGTCTGGAAAGATGCACGCGCGCTGGGCAAGGCTGCCGGCGAAATCGCCTCGGCACTGGCGGATGGCACGGCACTGGACGCGATTGCAGGTGCGACCAAGTTCTCGGGTGGCGCGAACGGCGTTGAAATGAACGCGATCCTGCTCGACCCGACGCCGATCACGCAGGAAAACCTGCAGGTCGTGATCGATGCTGGCCACATCACCAAGGAAGCTGCCTGCGAAGGTGCTGCCGAAGGCGTCGCTGCCTGCCAGTAATGGTCTGATGGCCTTTCCGGCGTCGGTCGCAGTGCCGACGCCGGACCTTTCTTCTGATAGCCAGCCATGGTGCCCGCACGGGACCGTTGGCCACCGTGGTACGCGATGCGACGTGACCACCCATTCCCTGAATAGTACGGGACACAGTAATGACCGACACGAACTCACCGACCCCTAGCGCGTCCGCGATGCCTGATGCGCAGCCTGGGGCGATTACCCGTTTCCTGCATGCAACCGAAATTGATACCCGTCTGCTGGGCATGGTCGGCGCGCTGCTGTTGATATGGGTCGGATTTCACCTCTATCCGGCGATTTCCAGCGTGATGCGTGGCGGTGCATTTGATCTGGGTCTTGGAAACTTTCTGACGCCCCGCAACCTGTGGAACCTGTCGGTCCAGACCTCCTACATCGGGATCATGGCGACGGGGATGGTGCTGGTCATCATCATCCGTTGCATTGATCTGTCGGTGGGGTCGATCATCGGTGTTACAGGGATGATCATGGGGTTGCTGCAGGCGGAATATCTGCCGCCGCTTCTGGGTCTGGGGCACCCCGCCATCTGGATCATCACGGCGATTGTCGGGCTGGTGGTCGGCGTGATGATCGGGGCCTTTCACGGCTGGCTGATCGCCTATCGCGGCATTCCATCATTCATCGTGACGCTGGGGGGCCTGCTGATCTGGCGGGGCATGGCGTTTCTGTCGGCATCGGGCCGCACGATTGCGCCGATGGATGAAAAGTTCGCGCTGCTGGGTGGCGGGCCTTATGGCACCGTCGGTGCCGTAGGCAGCTGGATTGTCGGCGGGCTTGCCTGTCTGGGCCTGATCTATCTGCTGATCAGCGGCCGGTCGCAGCGGCGCAAGCATGATTTTCCGCAACGCCCGGTCTGGGCCGAGGTGTTTCTGGGTGCCGTCGGCTGCGGGGTTATCCTGTGTGCCGTGCTGCTCGTGAACGCCTATCCCTGGGCCAAGGGCATTGTCGCGCAATATGCCGAGCGGACGGGCCAGACCCTGCCCGAGGGCACGTTCATCAGCCATGGTTTTGCCATTCCGGTGCTGCTGCTGATCGGTGTGGGGATTGCCATGACGATCCTGATGACACGCACGCGGTTTGGCCGCTATGTGTTTGCCATCGGCGGCAACCCCGAAGCGGCAGTTCTGGCAGGTATCAACACCCGCTGGGTCACGCTGAAGGTGGTTTCACTGATGGGCGCGTTGGCGGGGCTGGCGGCAATCATCGTGTCTGCCCGACAGAATTCGGCCACCAATGCGATGGGCGAATTGGACGAATTGTACGTGATCGCCGCGGCCGTGATCGGCGGCACGTCGCTGGCAGGGGGATCGGGCACCGTTTACGGCGCGATCCTGGGCGCGCTTGTGATCCTGAGCCTGCAATCAGGGATGGTTCTGATTGGTTTTGGTGACGGATCCTATCAGAAAATCGTGGTTGGCACGGCGCTGGTGCTGGCGGTCTATCTCGACATTCTTTACCGCAAAAAAGTGAAGTAAGGGGAATACCATGGCCAATACCGGAACACCCCTTGTCGAACTGCGCGACATCTCGATTTCCTTTGGCGGGATCAAGGCCGTCGATCATGTGACGGTCGATCTGTACCCTGGCGAAGTCGTGGGCCTGCTGGGCCACAATGGTGCAGGCAAATCGACGCTGATCAAGTGCCTGTCGGGGGCTTACAAGGCAGATGGCGGCGAAATTCTGATCAACGGCGAAAAGGTTGAAATCAGCAACCCCCGTGATGCCCGCGCACAGAACATCGAGACGATTTATCAGACGCTGGCGCTGGCCGACAATCTGGATGCCGCGTCGAACCTGTTTCTAGGGCGCGAGATCGTCAGTCCGATGGGTTTTGTCGATGACAGCACGATGGAGGCCGAGACCCGTAAAATCCTGAAGCGGCTCAACCCCAACTTCCGCAAATTCAATGTGCCTGTCTCGGCCCTGTCGGGCGGGCAGCGGCAATCGGTGGCCATCGCGCGCGCTGTCTATTTCAACGCCAAGATCCTGATCATGGATGAGCCGACCGCCGCCTTGGGCCCGCAGGAAACCCAGATGGTGGCCGAGCTTATTCAGGAGTTAAAGGCGCAGGGGCTGGGGATTTTCCTGATCGAGCATGACATCCACAACGTGATGAAGCTGTGTGACCGTGCAAGCGTCATGAAGAACGGGCAGCTTGTCGGCACTGTGAACGTCAACGAAGTGACTGACGAAGATATTCTCAGCATGATCATCCTCGGGAAAAAACCCGCCAAGGCCGCGTAATGTTCATCGGGCTTGACCTTGGGACTTCGGGTCTGAAGGGGATTTTGATCGACGACGCGCAACGCGTTGTCGCCGAGGCGATCGCCCCCTTGTCAGTAAGTCGGCCCCATGATGGCTGGTCCGAACAGGTGCCGGCCGATTGGATCGCTGCGGCAGAGGCCGTTTTTGATCAGCTTTCCAGTCATGGTCTGTCGCGCGTCCGGGGGATTGGGCTGTCGGGGCATATGCATGGGGCCACCTTGCTGGACAGCGCCGATCAGGTGTTGCGCCCGTGCATCCTGTGGAACGACACCCGGAGCCATGAAGAGGCTGCTGATCTGGATGCCGATCCGCTGTTTCGCCGCGTGACCGGAAATATCGTTTTTCCAGGTTTTACGGCACCAAAGCTGATGTGGGTGCAACGGCACGAACCTGCAATCTGGGGCCGTGTCGCAAAGGTCCTGTTGCCCAAAGACTATCTGCGCCTTTGGTTGACGGGCGATCACGTGGCGGAAATGTCGGATGCCGCGGGGACCAGCTGGCTTGATACTGGTGCGCGTGACTGGTCTGATGAGTGCCTTGCGGCAACCGGTCTGAGCCGTAGCCATATGCCGCGTCTTGTCGAAGGGTCTGCCGTATCCGGTACACTTCGCACGGCTTTGGCCAATCGCTGGGGCCTGCCGATATCGGTCGTCGTGGCTGGCGGGGGTGGCGATAATGCCGCATCTGGTGTGGGTGTGGGTGTTGTCCGCGCGGGCGATGCCTTTGTCAGCCTGGGCACATCAGGCGTGCTTTTTGCTGCCAATGACGGCTATCAGCCTGATCCTGCAACGGCGGTGCATACATTCTGCCATGCCCTGCCAAACACATGGCATCAGATGGGCGTCATCCTTTCGGCCACGGACTCGTTGAACTGGTATGCGGGACTTGTGGGCGAAAGTGCCACTGATCTGACGGGTTCTTTGGGCCCGTTGCGGGCGCCCGGTAAGACCTGCTTTCTGCCGTATCTGGGGGGCGAGCGGACCCCACTGAATGACGCGGCCATTCGTGGTGCCTTCGTTGGTCTTGAGCATGCGACCGACCGCGCCGCTGGCACGCGCGCCGTGCTGGAAGGGGTGACTTTTGCGGTCCGCGATTGCCGTGATGCCCTGGCCGCGACCGGCACCCGTTTTGACCGGCTGTTGGCAGTTGGTGGCGGGTCGCGATCCGACTACTGGTTGGCGGCCATTGCCACGGCCCTTGACTGTCCGATTCAGGTGCCCGTCGCCGGTGATTTCGGTGGTGCCTTCGGGGCTGCGCGACTGGCGATCATGGCCGTCACCGGGGCCGGGGCCGAAGTCGCCAACCTGCCATCCATTGCCCGTACGATCGACCCTGTTTCCACACTTCTTGCATCTTTCAATGACGGTCACGCCCGCTATCGCGCGGCCCAATCAGCACTCAGAGGTTTGACATGACAGACTTTTTCAAAGGCATCCCGGTCATCAGATATGAAGGCCCTGACAGCACGAACGAATTCGCCTTCCGTCACTATGATCCGGATGAGGTCTTGCTGGGCAAGCGCATGGAAGACCATCTGCGCTTTGCTGTTGCATACTGGCACAGCTTTGCCTGGCCGGGGGGTGATCCCTTCGGTGGGCAGACCTTTGATCGTCCGTGGTTTGGCGACACGATGGCGCTGGCCAAAATGAAGGCGGATGTCGCGTTTGAGATGTTCGATATTCTTGGGACGCCGTTCTATGCCTTTCACGATGCCGATGCCCGACCCGAGGGTGCCAACTTCGCGGAGTCGCGGCGCAATCTGGAAGAAATCGTTGACTATCTCGCCGAAAAGCAGGCCAGCCATAAGGCCAAACTGCTCTGGGGCACGGCAAACCTGTTCAGCCACAAACGCTGGATGGCAGGGGCTGCAACCAATCCCGATCCTGAGGTTTATGCCTATGCCGCCGCCACGGTGAAATCCTGCATTGATGCAACAATGAAACTCGGCGGGCAGAACTATGTGCTGTGGGGCGGGCGTGAAGGCTATGAAACCCTGCTGAACACCGATCTTGCCACCGAACGTGCCCATGCAGGGCGTTTCCTGCAGCAGGTCGTCGATTACAAGCACAAGATCGGCTTCAAGGGCGCGATCCTGATTGAGCCGAAGCCGCAGGAACCGTCAAAACATCAATACGACTACGATGTGGCGACGGTGTATGGCTTCCTCAAAGACTTTGGTCTGGAAAAGGAAGTACAGGTCAACATCGAACAGGGCCATGCCATCCTCGCCGGGCATTCATTTGAGCATGAGATTGCGCTGGCATCCTCGCTTGGGATTTTCGGGTCGATTGACATGAACCGGAACGATTATCAGTCCGGCTGGGATACCGACCAGTTCCCGAACAACCATGCCGAAAAAGCGCTGGCATTCTACGAGATTTTGCGCGCGGGCGGCTACACGACCGGTGGTACAAACTTTGATGCCAAAATC
>JAAFHS010000339.1 GCA_013298485.1 Rhodobacterales bacterium | reverse complement strand
CGCTGCAGAAAGCTCTCAAACGCGGTCTGCTCTTCTTCGAGGCGGCGCAGTGTATCGGTTTTGTAGGCATCGAATGCGGTGTTGCCAGACGATCCGAAAGCCATGCGGTGGTCTCGCCCGCGCCCCCATGCACGCATCTCATGACGGCGATGGCTGCAGGATTGATTGAACATTTTTTTCCCCCAGATCATGTATGCCAGAAGGGCAAGACCAACTGGCCAGAAGACGATGAATCCCAGGACCATCGCAATGATCCAGGCTTTGCGGCCCCGCGCATCGAGCCAATCCTCGCTGCGGCGAAACCAGTTGTCGCCGCGATTGTAGGCGACGGGTGATGGGTCGGCTTGATACATAGCGAACTCCCGCTGACGTTGATGTGAATGCTTTTCACATGAGTTAAGATGCACATCGCCGTGTCGTAGATCAAGACGGTATGTTAACATATTTTACATAAATGACGATCTTTCATACAACCCTCTGGAAAAGATAGCCATTTTCTTGCCAGGTCATGGTAAGACTAGGATCTGGCGATGCAGGAATCCCGGATTTCAAAGACAGGTTATGGATCTGAAAAAAGCCTGTAAGCCTATGAAGTAAAGACGGAATACCTTGTTCCGGACAGCGGTTGATTTTCCGATCTGCAGCAGTGAAACTGCATCGAGCCCATTCCAGCGATCCGCGCCTTGCCAAGCCGCATCATTCAGCCCAGTTTGCCGGAATGACCACCTTTGCATCCCAACTCAGCCGCTGTCCGACCCCCTTCGATCGCACTGTCGGGGGCGAGATGGTAACTACTTTTGCCGATCTGGGGAGTGATTTGGCAAACCTTATCGGCGGTTCGGCGGGGTGCAGTCCCTACCTTGCCGGTCTTGTGCTGAAAGAAGCAGATTGGCTGCGTGATGCCCTTCTGGCACCACCCGAACAGGTTCTGCCGTCGATCCTTGCGGCAACCGCTGAGACGGGCGGTGACGCGCTCGGTCCTGCCTTGCGGCAGTCAAAGCGCCGGGTGGCCCTTTTCGTAGCGCTGGCTGATCTTGGTGGCGTATGGACCTTGGATCAGGTGACCGCTGCGCTGACCTGCTTTGCCGATCACGCCGTGCACCGGACGATTGCGACGCTCGTCGGCGATGAAATCCGGCGCGGGCGGCTTCCCGGTGCCAAGCCGGAAGATGCGGAAACCGGGGCCGGGATGGTGGCACTTGCCATGGGCAAGATGGGTGCAGGTGAGTTGAACTATTCCTCGGACATCGACCTGATTTGCCTATTTGATGAAACCCGCTATCCGGATACCAAAGATGAGGCGCGTGCGGCCTTTATTCGTGTCACGCGCCGGATGACGGCGATGCTTTCGGATATTACTGACGAGGGGTATGTCTTTCGCACCGACCTGCGCCTGCGCCCCGACGCGTCCGTCACGCCGGTTTGCCTGTCGATGGCAGCGGCAGAAAGTTATTACGAAAGCGTCGGCCGCACGTGGGAGCGTGCCGCCTACATCAAGGCGCGTCCCTGCGGGGGTGATCTTGCGGCGGGTGCCGCGTTCCTGAAAACACTCACGCCGTTTGTCTGGCGCAAGCATCTGGACTTCGCGGCGATCCAGGATGCGCATGATATGCGCCTGCGTATCCGCGATCATCGTGGATTGCATGGAATTGCCGTCGAAGGGCATGATCTGAAACTGGGTCTGGGCGGCATCCGGGAAATTGAATTTTTCACCCAGACACGACAGTTGATTGCGGGGGGGCGCGACCCATCGTTGCGTGACCGCACAACGGTGGGCGGGCTGTCGCGGCTGGCTGACAAGGACTGGGTTCCGATCAAGACGGCCGAGATTCTGACGCAGCGCTACCGCGACCACCGCGAACTTGAGCATCGCCTGCAGATGGTCGCTGATGCGCAGACCCATTGCATGCCAACCGCGCCGAAAGACATCGCGCGCATTGCCGCCTTCCTTGGCCAGTCGGAAGCACACTTTCGTCGCGCGCTCATTGACCGGCTGGAAGAGGTTGATACCTTGACGGAGGGCTTCTTTGCACCCGGTCCCGTAGTGGCTGCTCTGCCTGATCTTTCCGCGAGCGCCAAGGCAATCGTCAGTGGCTGGGCCTCATATCCCGCGTTGCGTTCCGAGCGTGCACAATCCAGTTTTCGGCGGTTGCGTCCGGTTCTTCTGCAGCGGCTTGCCAAGACCACAAACGCCGACGAGGCGCTTGTCGCATTGGATGGCTTTCTGGCGGGCCTGCCCGCGGGTGTGCAGCTTTTCGCGCTGTTCGAGGCCAACCCGAGTCTGGTGGACCTGATCATCGATATCGCCGCAACGGCCCCGGAACTCGCGCGTTATCTGTCGCGCAATGCCCGCGTTTTGGATGCCGTTATCGGGGGCAGCTTTTTTTCGGACTGGCCGGGGCAGGCTACTTTGCAATCCGAAGCGATGCTGAAGTTGACCGAGGCTGCTGACTATGAGGCAAAACTCATCGCGCTGCGCATATGGCAAAAGGAATGGCATTTCCGTATCGGCGTGCATCATCTGCGCGGTCTGATTGATGCAGTCGAAGCCGGGCATCAATATGCCGATCTGGCGGATGCGGCGTTGGGTGCCCTTTTCCCTGTCATTGTCACAGAGTTTGCGCGCAAACACGGTCCCATGCCGGGGCGCGGGGCTGTTCTTCTGGGCATGGGCAGCCTTGGGGCACGCACATTGAATGCGGCATCCGATCTTGATCTGATCGTGATCTATGATGCGCAAGGGGCCGAGGTATCCGATGGCCCGAAATCATTGGCCACACGCCCCTATTTCGCCCGCTTTACGCAGGCATTGGTAACCGCCCTGACCGCCGCGATGGCCGAGGGGCGTCTTTATGAAGTGGACATGCGTCTGCGGCCATCAGGGCGTCAGGGGCCGGTTGCGACGGGGTGGGCGTCGTTCCAGAGCTATCAGATGACCGAGGCCTGGACGTGGGAACACCTTGCACTGACGCGGGCAAGGGTTGTTGCCGGGCATGCCGGACTTGCAGCCGACCTTGAAGCATTTCGTCACCGCCTGATCGCGCTGAAAGGGCAGGGGGCGGATGTTCGTGCCGATGTCGCAGCAATGCGCGCGCGGCTTGTCAGCGCCCATCCGGATCCGGGAGTGTTTGAGGCGAAACACGGGGTAGGGCGGTTGTTGGATATTGACCTTGCGGCGCAAATGCTGGCGCTTATGTCGGGATCAGATGGCAGGGCGACGGCCACGCAACTTCGACAGGCCGTCGCTCATGGCACCTTACCTGAGGAATGGCGGCTGACCTTGCAAAACGCCTATACATTACTTTGGAAGATGCAGGCGGGACTGCGGTTGCTATCTGCGGTGCCGGAGCGCTTGGGTGAAGGGGCGATGGGTTTTCTGTTGCGCCAGACCGGATTTGACACGGCGGCATCCCTGTCCGCAGCCCTTGGCGATGCGGCCAGACAGGCGGCTGACGTGATAGACGCCCTTGTCGGGCAGAAAGGGGCGGGCGATGCAGCTGGCTGAAGCCGATCCGAAGGGATTGATCCGGGAAAGTTACGCGATCGAGGGGATTACGGCGGGGGAATGCCGATCCATTTTCATCGACTGGGCGCTGAGCCTTTCGGTCGATGCCGCCGTCCCCCAGGCATTGAAGGCGGTCATCACACATTATGCGAGCCAATTCCCGGCCCATCCAATGTCGGCGGTGCTGCATGACGGTCTGGCTGCACCTGAGGCACCCCGCCGTCGCGGGGGACGGGCGGCGCGCGTCGGGGGTTAGCGAAAGGCCGCGGCCTCGGCGGCGAGTGCTGTGATCGT
>JAAFHS010000338.1:1119-3803 GCA_013298485.1 Rhodobacterales bacterium | reverse complement strand
ATTCCTCTTCCGGCTCCAGCAGCGGAAATTTGCGGATTTCCTGCATGTAGCGGTTCAAGCCTTGCTCCGGGCTTGGTGCGGGTAGATTTGCGTAGGTGCTCATGTCGTGCCCCCTATGGTGTCGCCTGATATCACCGGTGCCATCAGCCCCCGGCAGGCCCACCACAAACTATGTTGTCCAGATACGGCCTTCAAGGGGCTATCTTACGGTGGTTAACATCACGAAAAGGCGCGTGGGCGACAGCTTATCGGGATGTGAGTGCGGCAATCAGCCTTTGCATGTCGCCGGGCAGCGGGGATGCGAACTCCAGCGTCTGACCTGTTACGGGATGGACAAAGCCAAGGGTCGCCGCGTGCAGGGCCTGCCGGGAAAAGTCCATCGCGGCCTCGGCCCCCGGTGCTTTTGTCGGCAGGCGCCGGCGGTTGCCATAGGTCTGATCGCCCAGCAGCGCATGGCCCGCATAGGCCATGTGCACCCTGATCTGATGCGTGCGTCCGGTTTCCAGCCAGCATTCCACAAGGGCCGCCGCCCCGCCTGCCAGCACATCCGTCACCCGCACCCGCGTGACGGCGTGGCGGCCCTGCCCGTCCCAGACCACGGCCTGACGCTGGCGGTCGGTCTTGTGGCGCGCGAGGCCGGTTGCAATCTTCAGGATGCCCCCCGCCTCAAAACTGATGCCGCGCAGACCGCGCAGACGCGGATCGGCGGCAGAGGGCGTCCCGTGGACCACGGCCAGATAGCGGCGGTTGACAGAATGGTCTTCAAACTGCGCAGCCAGCCCGTGATGTGCGCGGTCCGATTTGGCCACGACCAGCAGGCCCGTCGTATCCTTGTCAATCCGGTGAACGATACCGGGGCGGCGTTCCCCGCCCACGCCCGACAGCGTATCACCGCAATGGGCGAGGAGCGCATTGACCAGCGTTCCCGTCGGCGTGCCTGGGGCGGGATGCACGACCATGCCTGCGGCTTTGTCGATCACGATCAGATCGTCATCTTCCCAGACCACGCTCAGCGGAATGTCCTCTGCCAAGGTGTCAACCTCGGCCGCAGGATCAAGGCGCAGGACATAGACCTGCCCTGCCGCCACGCGGGCCTTGGCATCCGTAACGGGCAGGCCGTTCAGGCTGACGGCCCCTTCGGCGATCATCCGGCCGAGGCGCGAGCGCGATAATGCGGCGGCCTCTGGCACGGCACGGGCAAGCGCCTTATCAAGGCGGTCGGCAGTCGTGTCGGGGATCAGAACCGACAGGGTGCCTTCAGGGTCGGAAAGGACGGTCATGGACGAACAATCACCCGTGGGGCTGCCGCCCGGTTTGCGTTTCCTGAAAGGGCTGGTGATTGTGCTAATGATCACCATGATTGTGGGGGTCATAACCATTGTGGCGCTGCTTGTCACCAAGGTGAACGGGCCTGTTCCGGTCCCCGAGACGCTGGTGCTGCCCGATGGGGCCCGGGCACAGGCGGTCACGATGGGGACCGACTGGGTGGGCGTGGTGACGACAGATAACCGCATCCTGATCTTTGACCGCCTAACGGGGGCATTGCGGCAAGAGGTCGTGATCGAATGAAGGGTTACAGGGCCAAAGCGTCGCCGCGTTTCAAGCAAACGAGGGTCTGGCATTCAAGAAAATCGGGGTGCTGGCACATTTTCCCCTTGCAGCACCCGCCTGGCTTTTATACATCGCGAACAGTTCAAAACGGTGCGGGCGTAGCTCAGGGGTAGAGCATAACCTTGCCAAGGTTAGGGTCGTGAGTTCGAATCTCATCGCCCGCTCCAATTTGGGTCAGTAATATCAAGGCTTTAAGAAGCGCCCTCCGGGGCGCTTTTTGCTTACATTGGCACTGCCGAGACTATTGTAAGCAGCTAGTAAGCAGGTGAACCCAAGACATAATGCCCAACCGGAACACCAGCTACTGGTTTCCCGTTGGTCGGACAGCAACGAACCTGAGTGATTCTGGACTCTGTAGGGCACAAGCCTGCGGCGAAGTGGTGTTTGATAGCAGCCCTCAACGACCACTCCTTTCTGTTAGGTTCGGCCCACAACGGTCGTTCAGCCCCGGCTGGTGGCGTTCTGGAAGCGGCCATTCGTGCACGCCGCGGCGAAAGC
Organism: Rhodobacterales bacterium; assembly: GCA_013298485.1. GTDB lineage: Bacteria > Pseudomonadota > Alphaproteobacteria > Rhodobacterales > Rhodobacteraceae > JAAFHS01. Next base: position 1,694 of record JAAFHS010000338.1, on the reverse strand, counting down.
AGCGCAACAGTGTCGGCGATGGGGCCTATGCTCGCGTGTCGTGACACGTTTGCGTGGCCCGCTTGTAGGCGTCGCGCCCAGTGGTGCGGGCGACATAGGCCTGCTCTGCGTCGCCAAGCGCAAAGGTTCGTTGTCTTTGGGCCTGCTCCAGCGCATAGGTCACCGAGATGTCGGCGGCCGTGAATGCCTCGCCTGCAAGATAGGGTGACCACCCGCTCTGGGAGGCGCTCGATGCGGCGGGCTTCGAGGTCCGTCAGCTCTCGCCAGCGCGGGTCCATGCCTTTGCCCGGGCGCGGGGCCGCCTTGCCAAGACCGATGCCGGCGACGCCGTGACAATTGCGGCCTTTCTCGCAGATCAGCCTGGCGCAGGGCGCAGCCTTCCGGATCAGTCTATCCGCCAGATCAGGGCCTTGGCCGTCAAGCGCCGCCAGTTGATCGACATGCGCAAGGCCTTGCTCTGTCAGATCAAACAGGCCCGTGATGCCACGATCCTGGCCCTCGATCAGGCACATCTCGACCTGATCGAGGGCCAGATCGACGCCCTCGACGCCCGGTTGGAGGATAGGATAGGATCG
>JAAFHS010000338.1:0-1068 GCA_013298485.1 Rhodobacterales bacterium | reverse complement strand
CACCCTGCTCGCCGAAATGCCCGAACTCGGCGCATTGCAGCCCAAAGCCCCCGCCGCCCTGGCAGGGCTGGCCCCTTTCGCCCGCGACAGCGGCAAGAGCGCCGGAAAACGCTTCATCCAGGGCGGCCGCGGGGTCGTGCGAAACGCCCTCTTCATGGCAGCCCTCTCCGCCAGCCGATACAACCCGGACCTCAAGGCCTTTGCAACACGGCTCAAAGCCACCGGAAAACCCGCAAAACAAGTCCTCACCGCAGTCGCCCGAAAACTCATCGAACTCGCCAACACAATCCTCAAACGCGGAAAACCTTGGATACCCATCAAAGCTTGAACACGGTTGCTACTCAGGAGTTGAAGCCTCCGGCAAACCCGGGGCGGTTCATACCGCAACCTCACTATCTGCTTAGTCGTCATTTCCATCGACCCCAAAGGGAACGAGCCTCATTTGGTGCGGACGGCGGGACTTGAACCCGCACTCCCTTGCAAGAAGCAGATTTTCGTACCACTTCGGCTTTCGCCGCCGCCCGGCATGGGCGTTCGTGGTCTGGACTGTCCCTTCACCATGGCCATCTCAGGCGTTAGGTGCCACCCGTCCAGTCTCTACACCTTCCCCCAACCGGGGGCTTGGCTCGGGATTGGCCTGGGGCCTCGGCCCGTTAGCGTTCCCCGACTTTGAGCGGTTCTACTCCGCAGATTTCCCCACGGGCACTCCAATTAAAGTCTGCTGCGTCTACCGATTTCGCCACGTCCGCGTTTAACGGGTCGTGCCACATCGCGCTCACGCGTGCAATCGCGGAGTGCATGCGATCTTGCGGTCCTGACCCCTGCGTGGCCCCTAGCCCACGTGCGCCTGTGGCGACCCTTCCGAAGTTAACTTAACAACATGCTGTTTTAGAACAATACTCCTTCTTTGGCGTCAAACTGCCACATAGCCCAGAGAGGGGTTTTTAAGTCCGGTCTGTCTACCATTCCAGCAAGCGGCCACAGCGTTCTGTCTAAAGCGGTTCGCCGCCAATGTGAATCACATTGGTGGCAAACCAAGACAAGAACCGGCCGGAGTGTTGCGTTTTG
>JAAFHS010000337.1 GCA_013298485.1 Rhodobacterales bacterium | reverse complement strand
GATGTGGGGGCAGGGGTTTACCGAGTTCCAGACGCCGATCATTACGGCCAGCAGCCCCGAAGGCGCACGCGATTTTCTGGTGCCGTCGCGCCTGCATCCGGGCAAGTTCTACGCCCTGCCGCAGGCGCCGCAGCAATTCAAGCAGTTGATCATGGTGGCGGGGTTCGACCGGTATTTCCAGATCGCGCCCTGTTTTAGGGATGAGGACCCGAGGGCGGACCGCAGCCCGACGGATTTCTACCAGCTTGATCTGGAGATGAGTTTCGTCACGCAGGAAGATGTGTTTGCAGCCGTGCAGCCGGTGGTGCAGGGGATTTTCGAGGAATTCGCGCCGGGGAAGAAGGTGTATGCCGACTGGCCGCTGATCGCCTATCGGGATTCGTTGAAATGGTACGGGTCGGACAAGCCCGACCTGCGCAACCCGATCCGGATGCAGGATGTGAGCGCGCATTTCGCAGGCTCAGGCTTTGCGATCTTCGCGAAGTTGCTGGAGGTTGAGGGCAATGAAGTGCGGGCGATCCCGGCACCGACCGGGGGCAGCCGCAAGTTCTGTGACCGGATGAATGCCTTTGCGCAGAAAGAAGGCCTGCCGGGGATGGGGTATATCTTCTGGCGGGATGCCGAGGACGGATCAGGAATGGAGGCGGCAGGCCCGCTGGCCAAGAACATCGGGCCGGAGCGGACCGAGGCAATCCGGGTGCAGCTTGGGCTGGAAAAGGGAGACGCTGCCTTCTTCCTTGGCGGCAAGCCGGAAACGTTTGAGGCCATTGCCGGGCGCGCGCGCAACGAGATCGGGCGGGAGTTGGGGCTGACGGAGGAGAACTGCTTCAAGTTCGCCTGGATCGTCGATTTCCCGATGTATGAGAAGACGGATGACGGGAAGATCGACTTCAGCCACAACCCGTTCTCGATGCCGCAGGGGGGCCTCGCGGCGCTGAACGGTGATCCGCTGCAGGTTTATGCCTATCAGTATGACCTTGCCTGCAACGGCTATGAACTGATCAGTGGCGGTATCCGCAACCACAAACCCGAGATCATGTTCAAGGCGTTTGAGCTGGCGGGTTATCCCAACTCCGAAGTGGAAAAACGCTTCGGCGGCATGGTCAAGGCGTTCAAATACGGCGCACCCCCGCATGGCGGCTGTGCGGCGGGGATCGACCGGATCGTGATGCTGCTGGCGGATGAGGCGAATATCCGCGAGGTGATCATGTTCCCGATGAACCAGCGCGCGGAAGACCTGTTGATGGGCGCGCCAAGCGAGCCCTTGAACGCGCAACTGCGCGAGTTGAACCTGCGCGTGGTGCCCAAGGACTGATCCGGCGGTCGGGCGACCCCCCACCCCCATCCCCTCCCCACCAAGGGGGAGGGGAGGCACCCGGTTCTGTTGGCATTGCGCGGGAATGTGCCGATGTCCGTAAAACGGCAGCGTAGGGTTCACATCGCCGTTTGCGTATCTATGTTGGAGGGGTCAGCAACGGAGCCGCCGCCATGACGCAAACGATTGCCGCGATCCGTTTCGGCTATGGCCTGCCCGTGGGACCGGATGCGCCCGCAGATGCGGAAGGTATCCTTGCCCTGCTAGCCGGACCCGATACGGCGGCGGACCTGTGGCCCGGCGTCACGATGGCCGAAGTCTTTCCCGTCTGGCAAGTCGCCGCCGCCGCCCGTCGTGCCGCGCGGCAGGGCGATGCGGAAAAGCGCGCCTTCCGCGTGGCCCTGCGCGCGGTGCAGGATCAGAGCCATGGCGCGCTGCGGGGCGGCCTTGCCCGCGCCGTGGGATCGCCCGACGCCTTTCGCGAACGCCTGGTGCGGTTCTGGGCCGATCATTTCACGACCGAGGCGAAGTTCCGCCATGACGTGGCCCTGACCGACGCGATGGTGGAGGAGGCGATCCGCCCGCATGTCGCGGGGCGCTTTGCCGATATGCTGCGCGGTGTGACCATGCACCCCGCGATGCTGCTGTACCTTGATCAGGTGCGGTCTGTGGGGCCGGGGTCCAAGGTCGGCCTCAGGCGCGAAGAGGGGCTGAACGAAAACCTTGCGCGTGAGTTGATGGAGCTGCACACGCTGGGCGTGGGCGGCAGCTACCGGCAGGACGATGTGCGACAGGCGGCGGAACTGTTGACCGGGCTGACGGCCACGCCCAAGGACGGCTTTCACTTCAATCCGGACATGGCGGAACCCGGGCCGGAGACGGTGCTGGGCACGACCTATGACGGCGAGGCGCTGGAACCGGTCAATGCCCTGCTGGACGATCTGGCGGTGCATCCCGATACCGCGCGGCATCTGGCGCGCAAGGTGGCGGTGCATTTCATCTCGGACACGCCGGACGAGGGCATGGTGGCCGAGATGGCTGCGGCCTATGCGGCGGCGGACGGGCAATTGCTGCCGCTCTACCGTGCGATGCTGCTGCATCCGGCGGCCTGGGGGGGCGATCTGAAAAAGGCGCGCCAGCCCTATGATTTCATCGCGGCGGCGTTTCGCGCGCTTGGCCTTGCACCCGATGCGATCATGACGATCAACCGCAAGCGGACCGCGCAGCGCATTCTGGTGCCGATGCGCGCCATGGGGCAGGAATGGGGCAAACCGGGCGGCCCTGACGGCTGGGAAGAGGCGGCCCCCGCCTGGATCAATCCGCAGGGGATGGCCGCGCGCATCACCTGGGCGATGACGCAGCCCGCGGAACTGGGTGCCCTGCCCGATCCGCGCGCGATGGTGGGCCGCGTGCTGGGTGAACGCGCAAGCGAACGCCTGATCTGGGCGGTGAATGCAGCGGAAGAGCAGCGCGATGGCGTGGGGCTGATCCTTGCCGCCCCGGAATTCAACAGGAGATAGGCCATGATCGACCGGCGCTTTTTCATCCGTGGTCTGGGTGTCGCGGCCTGTTCGGCGGCGGCCCATCCGTTCCTGTCGACCGTGACGCTGGCGCAATCGGGCGGGGCGGCGCCCTTGGGCGATCACCGCCTGATCGTGGTGATCCTGCGCGGCGCGATGGACGGCCTGGATGCGGTGCAGCCCCTGGGCGATCCGCTGTTTGCGGGCCTGCGGCCGACACTGGGGACGGGCGCAGGGGCGATCCAGCTGGACGGGTATTTCGGCCTGCACCCCGCCTTGGGCGATCTGAAACCCTTGTGGGATGCGGGGCAGTTGGGGTTCGTGCATGCGACATCGACCCCCTACCGCGACAAGCGCAGCCATTTCGACGGGCAGGACCTGCTGGAGGCGGGAACGGGCACGGATATGCCGCCGGGGACGGCGCGGGATGGCTGGTTGAACCGGATGCTGCAGGTGGTGCCGGGTCTGCAGGCGGAGACGGCCTATGCGCTGGGCCGCGATGCGCAGCCGATGCTGGAGGGGGTGGCCCCTGCGCGGCTGTGGACACCGGATGTGACGCTGGATCTTTCGGCGCAAAGCCGGTTGCTGCTGGAGCATATCTATCACGATGACGATCTGTTCCGCGAGGCGGCAGAGGAGGCGATGGCGCTGGCCGCACGGGGCCTGCCGGAGGGTGAGGCGGAGGCTGGCGTCAATGCGCGGCTGCGCGATCTGGATACGCTGATTGATTTCGCAACCGAACGGCTGGTGGCCGAGACGCGGATCGCGGCCTTTTCACTGTCGGGCTGGGATACACACCGGGGGCAGGGGCGGGCGATCACGCAGTCGTTCGCCGGGCTGCAGCGGATGATCCTGCGGCTGCGGGACGGGCTCGGGCCGGATGTCTGGGGCCGCACCACCGTGCTCGCCATGACAGAATTCGGGCGCACGGTGCGCGAGAACGGCTCGGCCGGCACGGATCACGGCACGG
>JAAFHS010000335.1 GCA_013298485.1 Rhodobacterales bacterium | reverse complement strand
AGCAGATTTTCGACGGCACCACCCTGCGGCGCGGGGTGCTGCTGGTGGACGGGGGCGTGGTGGCCGGGATCGCGGATACCGCCCCTGCAGGTGTGCCGGTGACCGATCTGGGCGGGCTTCTCTGCCCCGGTTTCGTCGATCTGCAGGTGAATGGCGGCGGCGGGGTGATGTTCGGCGATGCGGGCAGTCTGGCGCAGATGGCGAAGGCCCATGCGCGGCTGGGGACGACATCCTTTCTGCCGACGCTGATTACCGACACGCCTGCGCGGACGCGCATGGCGGTGGATGCGGTGGCGGCGGGATGTCCGGGTGTCGCGGGCCTGCATCTGGAGGGGCCGCATCTGTCGGTCGCACGGAAGGGTGCGCATGACGCGAGCCTGATCCGGGTGATGGGGGAAGATGATCTGGCGTATCTTTGCGCAGCACGGGCGCGCGTGGGGCGGTTGATGGTGACGGTGGCACCGGAGAGTGTGACGCCTGCGCAGATTGCCACGCTGATGCGCGCGGGCGTGATCGTGGCGCTGGGGCACACCGATTGCAGCTATGAGGTGGCGCTGGAATCTGTGGCGGCGGGTGCGCGGGTGGCCACGCATCTGTTCAACGCGATGAGCCAGATGGGCGCGCGCGAACCGGGCCTGGTGGGCGCGGTGCTGACCGATGGGCGGCTGGATGCGGGCCTGATCGCGGACGGGGTGCATGTGCATCCCGCGACGATCCGCGCGGCGCTGGCGGCGAAGGCGGGACCGGGCGAGGTGTTTCTGGTGACGGATTCGATGGCGCCTGCCGGGACGGATATGACGGCGTTCACGCTGAACGGACGGATGATCCACCGGCGTAACGGGCGGCTGACGCTGGCGGATGGGACGCTCGCGGGGGCGGACTTGGATTTCGCGACGGCGGTCCGGGTGATGGTGGCGCAGGCCTGCGTGCCGCTGGCGCGCGCTTTGGCGATGGCGACGCGGATACCGGCGCAGGTCGCAAGGCTGGCGGCGGGGCAACTGCGGGCGGGGGATGCGGCGGATTTCGTGCATCTGGCGGGGATGCGGGTGCAAGGCGTGTGGCGCAGGGGGGAGCGTCTGGGGGGAAATTGACGGCTATCAACTTTTAGATATTTGTGAATTATGTCACGGCTTTATGGGAATTTTTCCGTTTGGCGTTAAGACGTTCGAAACATTGCATGATCGCGGGAGTGGTGGGTTAACCTGCGCGAAGGGCGCAGGACAACCCACCCTACATGGTTACTAGGTCTCCAGCCCACCCTTCCCGTCCAAAACGACACAGGGCCGCGCCTGACCGCCGGGTGGGCGCTGCGGTGGCTGATCGACGCGCTTTATGGTGCAGCCCCTCCCCCAGAAATTCTAGGCACTGAGGGCGGAGATGCGCCCGCCCGAGGGGGCGGTCGGGCGCGACCCGGCGGGCTAAAAAACGAAAGGGCGCTGCCCCATCTCAGAACTGCGCGACGATATTCAGGAATATCCCCTGATCGTCGGTCGTGAGGTCGGTCAGGTCATCCGAGAAGCTGCCGAAGTTATAGCCGACGCCCACCAGCAGGTTATCCCCGAAATGCCGGTAGGCGGTGGCCAGCACGCCGAATTCGTCAAAGCCTGCCTGCCGTGCGGTCAGATAGCGCCCCTCCACCAGCAGGTCCCATTTGAACGTCAGGTGATAGCGCGCGTTGATGACCGCAAGGGCCGCATCGTTCTGCTGCAGCGGCGTCACATCATCAGGCGAGGTCTGGCCCAGACGGAAGCCGAGCTTGCCGCCCAGTGTCCAGCGCGGGTTCAGATCATAGGTCGCATCGATGCTGAACACATGGCTGCTCTGGCGTGGCCCCGGCTCATCCGTGCCATCCACGCGCTGGCCGTACATGTCATACAGGAACTCGTACCGCGCCAGCAGGTTCAGGCGGTCATTGTCGACCGGGCGGTAGGCATAGCCGACCGTCAGCCGCGCATATTCGCCCGACAGCGTGGTCGAGGTGTCGGTGTTGGTATCGGCCAGATCAACGCTTGCGATCCAGCGGCGGGCATCATCCACCGCATATTCCAGATTGCCGGTGAAGAGCACGGTGTCACTGTCGCGCACACTGCCTGACTGCACACCCCGGTCGCGGCGCAATTCCAGCCGCGCCTTGGCCTGCAGGCCCGCGTCATCGTCATAGGCCACGCCCAATGACAGGCCGGTGCGGTCAAAATCACCCGTCACATCATCCGTGACCCGGCCCACATCCAGACTGCCGGAAAAGGCGAGGAGTGCCGAGGCCTTGTATTCCACGCCATAGGTGGAGGTCAGCGCCCGCCTGCGCCCGAAGATGTCATAGGTGTTTTCGCCAAACACGGTGACCGCCTCGCCCACCGGACGGCTGCCGCCGAGGACGAACTGCCCGCCATCGCGGCCATTGACGGTGACGCCATCAAGCTCGCGTCCCGGATCGAGCGTGTAGCCGAAATAGGCGTTGGTCTCACCCTGTTCATAGCGCAAAAGGGCGCGGCCCCCGGCCCCGAAGCTGCCGCCTGACACCTCGCCCTCAACCGTCCAGCCGCGCGCAAAGCCCAGCTTCACGCCCGCGCCCAGCCGGTCATTGCGGCGCAGGCCGCCGCCGCGCGCGATCGTGGACTGGCCGAAGACGTAGTATTCAAGATCATCGCGGACGGTGAAGGTGACCTTTGCGGCAAGATCGGTACGGCTGCCGGTATCCTGCGGGCGGCCCGGTTCAAACCGGTCTTCATGGGCGATCCCGAAGTCGAGGGTGACGCGGTCCGAGGCGATATAGGTCAGCTCCGCCAGCCCTTCGGTCAGCTTGTCGCCATCATCGCTGGAGAAATCATCATAGGTCAGGGTATAGGACAGCCGGTCCGTCACTTCCGCCGTCACGGCTAGGCCATAAAGGCGTTCATCGGCGTCGATGTCGTAGTCAAGCGTGGAAAACCCCGCGCTGCGGCGTTCGGCATAGGCCGTCAGCGTGCCCTTGGTCGCAAGCCCCAGATCGGCGAAGTCGATCTCGGTCTTGAAGCGGTAAGCCTCACCCGTGCCACCCGTGCTTGCGTCATTGACCACGATCAACCCGCCATCGGCGCTGAACGACTGGCCGAAGCCGGGGCCTTCGGTCCGGGCCACTTCAAATTCCAGATAGCTGTTCGTGCCGATCTGATAGCGCAGATCGACGCCGTAAGCGGTCTGATCGGCGACATCGGTCTGTTCGACCTGACTGGTCACGCCAAAGCGCAGATGATCCGTGACCCAGGTCTCCACCCGCCCGCCATAGGCAAAGCCATCCACATCGGTGGCGGTGGGGGTGTATTCGTAATTGACGATCAGGCGGGTTTCATCACGCGACCCGGGCGGCGGGGCGACCGTGCCGCCGCCGGTAAAGCCGGACAGGGGGGCGGACAGGATCACCACGCCCTGCAGGTAATTGATGCGGTAATCGCGCCCTTCGACCAGACGGCGCTGGGTGATCACGCGGTTGGTGTCAGGATCGCGCACCTCGACCGTGATCACTTCCGATCCCGTGCTGATGTCCGAGCGTTGCAGGAAATAGACCGACCCGCCGGTGCCCAGAAAAACCTCGCGCCCCGGCAGCTGATCGGGCTGGGCGGCATAGACAGTGACGGTGGTCTGCGCCTCGCCCCGGCTGGTCTGGTCGGGGTCGCGGTAGACGCCCTGGAAGCCGTAAAGATCACGCTCGTTGCGCAGATATTCACCGCCGCGCAATTCGCCGGTGTAATTGCCCCACAGGATATAGGATCCGTCGCGTTCGGCGCGGAAGTAGAATTTGCCATCGGTGGGCGCATCCTGCACCAGCGTGGAATCGTCGCC
>JAAFHS010000336.1 GCA_013298485.1 Rhodobacterales bacterium | reverse complement strand
TCCCTGATCAGGACACCTTCGCCGGCATGATCCGCACGGCGGGGTTCGGGCAGGTCAGCTATCGCAACCTGACCATGGGTGTCGCCGCCCTGCATTCAGGGTGGAAAATCTGAGGTGAGAGGCCCCCACAACATCATCCGGCTGGTGCGTACGCTGGCCACACTGGAACGTACGGGTGCCATTGGCGTGGTGCTGGAAGCGTTTCACGCCCCGCCGCGCCTGCGCGTGGTTGCACGCATTCTGGGCTGGCCGTTCAAATGGCTGGGCCTGAAAGGTGACCCCGCCCTGCCGCCCGCCACCCGCGCGCTGACCGCCCTTGGCCCTGCCTACATCAAATTCGGCCAGATCCTCTCCACCCGCCCCGATGTGGTGGGCGAGGAGCTGGCCCTGCAGCTGAAATACCTGCAGGATAAATTGCCTCCCTTCCCCAACGACATCGCCAAAAAGATGATCGAGGCGGAACTGGAAATGCCTGTTTCGCAGATGTTTTCGGAGTTTTCCGAACCCGTCGCCGCCGCCTCCATCGCGCAGGTCCACCGCGCGCGGCTGGCTGAAACCGGGCAGGAGGTTGCGGTCAAGGTGCTGCGCCCCAACATCGGCCGCGCTTTCCGCAAGGATATCGACGCCTTCTACTTCGCTGCCCGCGCCATCGAACTGCTGGCACCATCCGCCCGCCGCCTGCGGCCCATGGACGTGGTCACGCATTTTGACGGGGTGGTGAAGGGTGAACTGGACTTCCGGCTGGAAAGCAGCGCAGCCGCCGAATTTGCCGCCAACACGGAAAAGGATACCGGTTTTCAGGTGCCGCGGCCCATCTGGTATTTGTCCGGCCGCACTGTCATGACGCTGGACTGGGCCGAAGGCATCAGCATGTCGGACAACGATGCAATTGATGCGGCGGGCCACAACCGCCCCGAACTTGCCTCCCGCGTGATGGAGCTGTTTCTGAACCACGCGCTGCGCGACGGGTATTTCCACGCCGACATGCATCAGGGCAACCTGAAGGTGGCCGCCAACGGTAACATCATCGCCTATGACTTTGGCATCATGGGGCGGCTGGATGAATATACACGCCGCGTCTATGCCGAGATTCTGTTCGGTTTCATCCGCAAGGATTACCGCCGTGTGGCCGAGGTGCATTTCGAGGCGGGCTATGTCCCAGCCGACCGCGACATCGACGAATTCGCCCGCGCCCTGCGTGCGGTCGGCGAGCCGATCTTTGGCATGGATGCCAGCCGCATCAGCATGGCCCGGCTGCTGACCTATCTGTTCGAAGTGACCGAACGTTTCGGCATGGAAACGCGCACCGAACTGATCCTTTTGCAGCGCACCATGGTGGTGGTCGAAGGTGTTGCGCGCGGACTGGACCCCAACCTGAACATCTGGCAGGTCGCGCAGCCCATCGTGTCGGGCTATGTGGCAAAGAATGTCGGCCCGCGCGCCCTGCTGCGCGATCTGTTCAAGACGGCACAGGTGTTGGCGCGGTTTGGGCCGAAACTGCCGCGCATGGTGGAAGGCCTGCTGATTGCACAGGCTGACAAACCCGCGCCGCTGCCGCGGCAACGCAGATGGCGCTGGCTGGCCTATCTTATTGCCGGTGCGGCATTGGTTGCGCTGGGCGTCTGGATCGGCACGCTGATCTGATTTTCAGGTTGTACTCCGCAGCGCCGTGATGCGGCTCGCCGGCACTTCGATACCGCCCTCCAGCACCAGCACAGTCCCGGAAGGTGTACCCCTGGCCTCCATGATTTTGGCATAGGACTCCATCGGCGTTGTGGCGAGCAATTCCTCGCCACGATAGCTTTCCAATGACAAGGTATACTTGCCGTCGGGCAGGTTCGCGCCCGTAATGCCATCGCCGTGCCAAATATAGGGGTCCGTGCTGACGGGCACGTCCTCGCGCCCGACCACATCGCCTGAAGCATTTTTCACAACCAGTACCGCCCGGTCCGCCGCCGCTGCGGGATTGGGGGCCAGCGTCACGGGGTCGCCATCCATCCACACGGGCGCATCGGCCCGCGCCTCCTGCCCCACCCATCCAGCCATCTGCGCCATGCCCAGCAACCCGAACTGCTGCCCCAGCGATTCCAGCAGCTGGTTGGTTTTGACCGACTGCTCCACCCCCGAAAATGTTGCCAGCTGCACAGCATAATCAGCGGAATCGATGGGGTTCAGCGGGTCCTGGTTTTGCATTTGTGTCGTCAGCATCTTCAGGAATGTGGTGAAATCCGAACTGATCGCCGCTGGCGCTGTCGCAGCAGGGGTCGCAGTGGAAGAGACGGAGGAGACGTCCATGTGGCTATCCTTTCAAAGACGCATGTCTAGACCGCCAGACGCCTTTGGCGCTGGCCGGTGCTGCAATGTGATGGGTTGTGTGGGGAAGTCCTGTTGTGGCGCCAGCGGCGAAGGCAGGTGACGGGCCGCACGGTGCTGATCCGACAGGTTGAATGTCAGACTGGCACCGGAACAGCCCGACTGGCGCAGGTCCGACAGAAACTGGTCGCCATGTTTGCGCAGCAGGTCCAGCGTTTCGGGGCGCTCGACGACGACGACAATGGCCATGTCCTTGTCTGTGCCCCGCATGGTGACCTGAACAACACCCAGTTCTGCCGGGTCGAGGCGCAGTTCAACCGTGTCTTCGTCACTGGACCGGGCGATCCCGGCAATCGTCTGCGGCAGGGCCCGCAACGGAACGGGCGTATCCGCCGCATTGCGGAATGGGATGTCGGGTGCCGTGGGAACCACCCCTGGCAATAGGGATTTTGGAAGCGGCGAAAGGTCAACGGCAGGGGCAGTAATCGGTGCAGGCGCATCCGGCAAAGCCGCAGAAACCTTCGTCCCAACGTCATCAGCAGGGGCGGGTTGCCCATCGGTCGCGGGATCGCCGGGATCGGTCGTGCTTGTGCGCGGCGGACCGGATGCGGGTGCGGGAACCGGGGGCATCGCATCATTGGCACCCGCTGGAGGCGTGACGGGCCCAGGCACGGCTATCGATATGGTTGCGTTGATGTCGGGTGACCGGATCAGCGCAGGGTGGTCCTGCGGGACCGCGCGTTGGTGTGAAGGCTGGATCGCTGGTGCGGCCATGGCCACAGGCGGCCCCTGTGGCAGGCCCAGCTGCGTGGCAAAGGCGCGTTCCGCCGCAGTTGGTTTTACGGGCTGCAAAGCAACAGCAGCGGATTGCGACAGTGCTGCACCGGATACGCTGGGAACGTCGGCAGATGAAGCAACCGCCAAGCTGTTCCATTGCGGTCGGCCGGGGGCTGCCAAGGATGGCACCATACGGCTGGACACCTCCCGTTCCTGCATTGCAATGGATGGTGCGGCGTCAGGTGGTGCAGGACTGGCTGAGGTGTTTGCTACTGGCATGGGAAGCGGGAAAGGATGGAGGGTAGTGGCTTGCGGGCCTGCTTGCTGCAGTTTTGGGTGACTCGCTGCGGGCGTGGCAGACCCAATACCCGCAGGCGGGACTGACACATCGCCCGGTATCGCGTCTTGCATCCCAACCACTGCCTGCAGGTTGGCAACAGGGCCGGATAGGGCTGCGGCGGGCAAAAGGACTGCGCCATTTGCACCGTTGCGCGGTTCGGCTGTCGCCGAAGTCCTGTTGACGTCCTGCATCTGCATCAGTAATGGCGCGACCGTTATGGACGGCATCGCACGTGCATTGCCTGTCGTGACTGTGGCAAAGACGTTGTCCGCAGTCTGAGCGCCGTGCTGGTCGGGCTCCGACTCCAGCCGCAGAAGGCCGGACCCGTCGGGTTCCAGACCATCCAAGGCGAGCCCGATCTTTGCCAGTATCGGCTTTTCGCCAA
>JAAFHS010000334.1 GCA_013298485.1 Rhodobacterales bacterium | reverse complement strand
TCTGGGAGATCATGGGCACGGGCGGTAAGATGATGCCGGGCAGCCTGGAGAAGGCGATTGTGGACAGTTTCGGATCGGTTGCGAAGTTCAAGGAGGATTTCGCGGCAGCGGGTGCGGGGCAGTTCGGATCGGGCTGGGCCTGGCTCGTGCGCGATACGGATGGCGGCCTGAAGGTGACGAAAACCGAAAACGGGGTGAATCCGCTGTGTTTCGGGCAGAAGGCGCTGCTGGGCTGCGATGTGTGGGAGCATTCCTACTACATTGACTTCCGTAACAAGCGCCCGGCCTACCTGACCAACTTCCTGGACAAGCTGGTGAACTGGGAAGCGGTCGCGGCCCGGATGTGATTTTTCGCGCAACAGAACGCGGGCAGCCCGGCGGTCCATGGATCGTCGGGCTGTTTTTTGGGCTGATGATGCTTGCGCCGCCAGCAACCGCGCAGGATTGGTTTACGGCAGAAGCCTGTGCCGTCCCGAAGGCGGTGATTGATCCTGCGGTATTGTCCCCTGCCGGTGAGGCTGATCTTGCGCGGCGGGCGGCGTCCATGCCGAACGCGCAGGGGCGGCTGTGGCGGATCACGACGCCTGACGGGCAGGTGTCGCATCTGTGGGGCACCATGCATTCATCGGACCGGGCCGTCCTTGATCTGCCAGGGCCGGTGCGGCAGTTGATCGAGACGGCGTCGGTTGTTGCCATTGAGTCCGATCCCACGCCGGACACCCGGGCGGCGGCGGCCACGCTGAACCGCTGGGATGGGTTCTGGAAAGACAGCGACGCAGCCTGGGATGCGCGCGCAGATTTCGATCCGGAGGTGCTGGGCTGGATCACGGCGCGGGTCACGGATCTGGGGTATGATCCCTGGGTGATCGGGCAGATGACGGATGCAGGGCTGGCATCCCTGCTGCTGGGTGATCCGTGCGAGGATTTTGCGGGGCGTGTCGTGCCTTATCAGGACAATTACATCGTCACGCTGGCGCATCTCGCGGGGGTGGCGACCACGGGCCTTGAGCCGCCTTTGCCGATCCTGCGCGATCTGAACCGCCCGGATATGGCTGAGACGGCACGGGTGATGGTGCAGAACTACGGGGCTTATCTGGGGCCGTGGGAGGGGCCGTCGGCGCGGGCGAGCTATATCGCGCTTTATCTGCAGGGTCGGGTGGGCGAGATGATGGTGTGGAGCGATGATTTCGCCGCTGATGTCTATGGTGCGGAAAAGGCCGCGCGGTTTGCGGATATTCTGGACGCCTATCTGCTGGACGGGCGCAACCGGCGGTTTGTGATGAATGCAAAGCCGCTGATCGCGGCGGGCGGGGCTTTTCTGGCGGTGGGCACATTCCATCTGCCGGGGGACGAAGGCATGGTCAACTTGCTGCGCAAGGCGGGATACAGTGTCGAACGCGTGCCCGTGCCGGGAGAGGTGATGGCACCGGAGGCTCAGGTTTCCCCGAAAGCAGACTGAAGCGCATCGGTCAGTGATGGCACGTCCGGGACAGTGCGGAACAGTCCGCGCAGGGAGGCATCGGCAAAGCCGTGAAGGATGATGTGGTCGATCAGCGCCAGAAGCGGTTGCCAGTATCCGGCGGTATCGACAAGGAAGATGGGTTTGTGGTGCAGGCCGATCTGCGCCCAAGTCACGACTTCAAAGAATTCATCCAGTGATCCGGCACCCCCGGGCAGCACGACAATCGCGTCCGAGTTCATGAACATCACCTTTTTGCGTTCATGCATGTCTTCGGTGATCACAAAGGTCGACAGATCGCGCTTGCCGACCTCCATCCCCAGCAGGTGTATGGGGATGACGCCAAAGGTGCGCGCGCCTGCGGCTTGTGCTGCGCGTGCGACCTCGCCCATCAGGCCGACATCGCCCGCACCGTAGACCAGACGCCAGCCCTGTGCCGCCAGCATCTGTCCTGTCGCGCGCGCAGCGGCGGCAAAGGCCGGGTTGGTGCCCGAACGTGACCCACAGAAGACACAGACGGAATGGAGTGGAGCCATGATCAAGGGCGCTTTCGAAAAAGGTTGCGTCATCCGGTCATATCGGCCTTCTGTGGTGCAGGACAAGGTGGCAGGATGGCAGGTCAACCGCCACGGCCAAACGACGGGGAAACACATGGATCAGCGTTCATCAGTTGCCACGGGCGTGATTGCAGCATTGCTGGGGTTGGGGGCGGCGGTTGGGGGCTATGCCATCTGGCAGGCGAACCGGCAGACGGCCGTGGTTGCAGAAGATGCACCTGTGGCAGAGACAGCATCCCCTGCGGTGATCGCGGAACCGGCCCCAGCGGCGGAGGAGCCGGAGACCGATGTGGCGGCCGTTGTGCCGGTACCGGACGCGCCGCCTGCGCCGATCCCGCCGACCTTTGATCTGGTGCGGGTCGAGGCGGATGGGGCCACCCTGATCGCGGGCACGGCACCGGCGGATGCAAAGCTGTCTCTGCGCCTTGACGGGATTGAAGAGCTGCGGGTGCAGGCGGGATCGGACGGGGCGTTCGTCGCGCAGTTTTCGCTGCCGCCCAATCCTGCCCCACGGTTGTTGAGCATGGTGGCTGTTCTGGCGGACGGGACGGAACTCGCGGCGGTTGACACCGTGGCGATTGCGCCGATTGCGGCCCCGCCGCCCGTGGCGACAGCGGCAGCAGAACCGGCACCGGAGGCGGAACCCGTCCCGGAGGCCCCCGTGGCGATCCTGCTGACGGATGAAGGGGCAGAGGTCATTCAGGGACCGACGCCGATTGTGACGGGCGAGAAGGTCGAGGTTTCGCTGGATACGATTGCCTATGCGCCGGACGGGGCGGTGCAGTTGTCAGGGCGGGGGCAGGGGGATCAACCGCTGCGGATCTATCTTGATAATGCTGCGGTGACGGATGTCATGATCGCGGCTGATGGCACCTGGGCCGTGACATTGCCGGAGGTCACGCCGGGGATATACACGCTGCGGATTGACCAGATGGCGGCGGATGGGGCTGTGACATCGCGGTTCGAGACGCCGTTCAAGCGCGAAACACTGGAGGCGCTTGAAGCGGCCAGCGGGGCGGGGCCAGCGGTCGAGGAGGCCCCGGCCAGTCCGGAGGCCGAGGTGGCGGCGGCTGATGTGCCGGTCACGGCGCCGATCGCCGAGGCGGTGCCTGCACCGGAGGCTGAGGTCGCGCCCGAGCCCGCGCCTGCGCCGGAGGTTGTCGCAGCAGAACCGGCACCTGAGCCCGCGCCGGAGGTTGTGGCAGAGGTCGCGCCAGAGCCCGCGCCAGAGGTTACCGAGGAGCCTGTGCCTGAGGCGGTGGCAGAGGCCACCCCTGAGCCGGAGGTTGTTCCCGAGACAGCGCCCGCGCCTGCCGTCAGCCCGGAGCCAGCCGTCGCACCGGAACCCGCACCCGCCGATGTTGTGGCAGAACAGAGCCAGTGGCCGAGGCCCCGCCCGCCGTTGTTCCGGAAACGGTCAAGGCCCCGGTCACGGTGACGGTGCAGCCAGGCTTCACGCTATGGGGGATTGCGACGGAACGCTTTGGCGAGGGCACGATGTATGTGCAGGTGTTCGAGGCGAACCGGGATGCGATCCGTGACCCCGACCTGATCTATCCGGGGCAGGTGTTCACTCTGCCGCAGGAATAACGGCATCTTCAGGGCCATAGGGGATCACGAGATCGCGGTGTGCGGCACAGCAGTTGCGCACCATCGTGTCGCCCATGCAGCAATCATGCAGCACATGGCCGAGGACGCCGCCGATCACCGCGCGGTCGACGGCATAGAACACCTGACGCCCTTCGCGCCGCGCGCGGATCAGACCCGCGCCCTCCATCGCGGCCAGATGGAATGACAGGCCCGAGGCGGAGAGGCCAAGCGCC
>JAAFHS010000332.1 GCA_013298485.1 Rhodobacterales bacterium | reverse complement strand
ACCTGATCCTCGACCACCTGCGGCGCTTGCCCCGGGTATTCGGTCAGCACGATCACCTGCACATCCGACAGATCGGGGATGGCGTCGATCGGCAGTGTGCGCAGGGACCAAAGGCCCGCAGCCACGGTAAAGACGGTGGCAAAGAGCACAAGCAGCACGTTGCGGGCCGACCATTCGATAATGCGGGCGATCATGGGTTGGCCTCCGGGGTGGATCCGGGCGCTGCAAGGGCAGCCAAAGCCGCATTGAGGTTGCTTTCGGCGTCGATCAAGAAGGTGGCAGAGCTCACCACTACGTCGCCCGCGCTCACGCCGCTGACGATCTCGATCATGCCGCCGCCCTTGCGCCCTACGGTCACTGGTTCAGGCCGGAACCGCCCTTCGCCCAAATCAAGGATCACCACCTGTCTGTCGCCGGTGTCGATCACAGCACCCTCTGGTACCTGCACCACGGGTGCGCCGCCGAGCATGATTTCGACTTCGGCGAACATGTTGGCGCGTAGGCGCCCGTCCGGGTTCGGCAATTCAATCCGCAGCTTTCCGGTGCGGGTCATCATATCGATTTCGGGGTAAATGGTGTCGATACGGCCCGAAATCGGGCCATCTGTGAGGCCACGAAAGCTCACCCGAACCCCTGTTCCTACTGCAATCTCCATAAGCGCCGCTTCAGGCACTTCGGCGATCACCCAGACGGTCGAGGTGTCAGCGATGCGGAACAGGGTATCGCCCGCTTCCGACATCATGCCTTCGACCGCCATCCGCTCCAGCACCACGCCGCTGCGCGGGGCCATGATCGGAATACTCACCGTCGTCTGGCCCTCGGTCGCGATGCGGTCGATCACCTCTCCCGGCACGCCGAGGTTTTCCAGTCGTTGCCGTGCGCCCTCCCTTGACCGTCCTTCCGACCGCACGTCGGTTAGGAACTGTGCAAGAGCGGCAGCGATCTCGGGTGAATAGAGCGTCACGAGCGGCGCACCTTCGGCGATCGTGCTGCCTGTGGTCACATCGGCGACGGTTTCTATGAAGGCGTCTGCGCGCAGCGAGATGACACTGATCCGGCGTTCGTCTAGTTCCACGATTCCCGGCGCGCGCAATGTGGCCGCCAGGGGCGCCAAGACTGCCTCGGCAGTTCGCACGCCGGTGCGCTGCAACTTGCCGGGGCTGACGGTGACCGACCCATCGTCACTGTCTCCGCCCTCATAGACGGGAATGTAATCCATCCCCATTGAGTCCTGCTTCGGTACTGGCGAGGTGTCTGGCAGGCCCATCGGGTTGCGGTAGTAGAGGATGGTCCGCTCACCTGTTTCCGCCATCGCCATTTCTGAACTGGGCTCGGGCGCAGGGCCCAGCGAGAGATCCTCGCTGGCGAGAACAGGCAGGAAGGCCCGCCCATCTTCCGTTTGCCGCTCGGATACCGACCATTCGGGCAACCCATCCGGGTGCCTCCAGTAGATCACCGGGCCGGTCGGCTCTGCTTCAGGGGCGTCAGCACCCGGCATGGCGACTGCGTCATTGCCCATCAACACGGCAATCTGCATCTCGGCCATGCCCATCAGGCTGGCCACGGTGATCCCCTTTTCGCCAGCGGTCAGCCCGATCCATCCGGCACTGCCTGCAACAAGGACTGCGGCAGTCAACTTGCCAACCGCGCTCATGGCTCGGCTCGCAATTCCAGTTCTGCCTGCACGGTTTCCGGTTCACCCTGCACCTTGGCCGCCACCGAAAACCGCCATCCCCCCGCCATGGTGAGCTCCGTGCTGAACAGGTAAGTGCCCGGACCTTCGGCCGGCAATGCGGTGACGGGGGAGGTCATCGTCTCCATTCCGTCGGGGGCCATGTCCATGCGTGTGGCATAGATGACCGCGCCCTCGACCGGCTGGCCGGTGCGAAGATCGGTCAGACGAAGTTCAATGGTTACCCCAGAACCGACACGATGGTCGGTCGAGACGATCTGCACCTGCCCAGAGGGCAGATGCGCCGATGAGAAGTGCCAGAACGGAGCCGCAAATGCGGCGGAACATGTTTGTCATGAGGAAGACCCTTTGATTGCAGCGACAGCGCACCCGCGAAGCCAATTGGCGCAGGTGCAAACGGCAACATCCGCGTGCTTGCGCACGCGGCAGGGTCAAATGCGGGGAGGTCGCCTCAAGCCATCCGGCGGAAGCCCGGATGGTGGATGCAGGTCAGGAAGCATCAGGACTGCAGCAGATGCCTCCTCGGTAACAGAAAGCCCGGGGACTTGTACCAGAGCGAGCATTGTCATTCCGCCACGCGCCATCATTTCGCAGGCGACGCCGCATGCCTGGTCATCAGGGCAATCGCCTTCGCAGCACGGGTCGGCTACTGCTGCGATCTCCGCTGCAAGTCCGGCCGATACCTCACTGACTGTGGCCCCGAACAGGGACACAGCCAACAGCACTGCTAAAAAGGGTCGGACTATCCACGACATTCAGAATGCATGACATGAGAAGAAAAATTCGGCAACGCACATCCGGTTGAACGGAGTGCCGTTGATGCTCTAGCGGCCCGGGGCGGCGTTTTCGGAAAAGGCGGTGCTGGCTTAAATGGCGAGTGTTGCGGGTGCGGTTATTGCGTCGCCTCTGTCTCCGGATGCCGATGATCGGTCGCGCAAAGCGAATGGTCGCCCAGAACTTCGATCACACGGCAATCGGCGATCTTGCCGCCTGCACATTGCACGACCATCCGTTCAAGTTCGGCCTTCAGCGCGGTCAATCGCGCAAGGCGGCTTTCAACCTCTGCCAGCTGTGCCTTCGCGATGGCATCGGCAGCAGCGCAGGACTGATCCGGTCGGTCCGACAGGCTCAGCAGGTCGCGGATCGCTTCGAGCGTGAAGCCCAGATCGCGGGCGTGCCGGATGAAGGCCAATCGCTCCTGCGCCTTGCGGCCGTAGAGTCTCTGGTTGCCCGCGCTGCGCTCGGCTTCGGGAAGCAGGCCGATCTGCTCGTAATAGCGGATCGTCGGTACCTTCACCCCGGCGGCCTCGCCCAACTTTCCGATAGTCAGCATCAGATTCTCCTTGAAGCTATAGTTGCTAGAGACATTAGGTTCCTGATTCGATGAAAGCAACTGCCCGCTCAGCGGCAGGAGGAATGACGATGTCGGAAGCTGCACGCGAAACATCCTGTGACTGGACGGTGACGGGCATGGACTGCGGGTCCTGCGCGACCAAGATCAAGGATGCGGTGACGCGCCTGCCGGGGGTAAGCGGCGTCGAGGTTGGCATCATGTCGGAACGCCTGCGCTTGACGCTGGATGAGGGACAAACCGGGCGGGACAAGATCGAGAAGACCGTCCGTGCGCTTGGCTATGAGATTGCGCCGCGCGCCGCCGGTGCGAAGAAGGACTTCGTTTTGCCGGGGGCTCAATTCGCACCTGAGCAGAGCGACATGCATCAAGATCATGATCACTCCGCCCAAGCTCCCGCTGGCCACGATCATTCTGGTCACGACCACGGCTCTAAGGCGGCCAGCACCAAGCGCGACGATAGCGGTCACGGCAGCCCCGGCCACGTTCATGACGACCCCGCAGACCGGGGCAAGCGCTGGTATCAGACCGCCAAGGGCAAGCTGGTCATCTTTACCGCCCTGCTGCTGGGTGCCGCCTGGGTCATCGAGTATCTTGCCCCCGAGATCGGTAAGTGGGCCTTCGTTGCCGCTTGCTTGATCGGCGTGGCTCCGGTAGCGCAGCGCGCCTTTGCGGCGCTGCGGATGGGACAGCCCTTCACCATCGAAAGCCTGATGACGATTGCCGCCGTCGGCGCGCTGTTCATCAACGCAGCGGAAGAGGCGGCACTGGTGGTGTTTCTGTTCGCCGTGGGCGAGGTGCTGGAAGGCGTGGCCGCCGGCAAGGCGCGAGACGGGATCCGGGCGC
>JAAFHS010000331.1 GCA_013298485.1 Rhodobacterales bacterium | reverse complement strand
TGAATACTGGCAGCCGTGAATTGCGCGCCCGAACTCACATCCCCGCACCATCCACACCTGACAGCCACTCCATCAGCGCAGGCCGCACCGTATCGGCCCCGCCGCGGCGCGCGGCATCCATCACCGCTTTCACCTCGTCCAGATTGACCCGCCTCAACAGCGCCTTCACCGGCCCGATCGAGGCCGGCCGCATCGACAGGGTGCGCAGGCCAAGGGCTGCAAAGGCCAGCGCCTCGATCGGGCGCCCCGCGTCTTCGCCGCAGAACGACAGCGGCGTCCCGGTGTCGCGGCAGCGCGCGATGATCTGTTCCAGAAACCCCAGGAAGCTGACGTTCAGCGTATCGTACCGCCGCCGGACCAGTTCGTTCTCGCGGTCGGCGGCATAGAAGAACTGCTTCAGGTCATTGCCCCCGATGCTGATGAAATCCACCAGTTTGAAAAACGCCTCCGGTGCAAAGGCAAGGCTCGGGGTTTCCAGCATGGCGCCCACCTCGACCTTTTCGGGCACTACATGCCCCAGGCTGCGTTCGCGGTGGACCTCGCGCAAAAGATGCGCGCGCGCGGCCTGAAATTCCGACTGTTCCGTGATGAACGGGAACATTACCCGCAAGGGCCGCCCGTTCGCCGCCCGGATCAGGGCCTGGCACTGCATTCGCAGAACCCCCGGCTTGTCCAGCCCCACCCGCAGCGCCCGCCAGCCCATCGCGGGGTTAGGCTCATCCTGCGGTTTCATATAGGGCAGCACCTTGTCCGACCCGATATCCAGCGTGCGGAACGCCACGGGCCGCCCTTTGGCCGCATCCATCACGCGCGCGTATAGGGCCGCAAGCTCCGCCCGCTGCGGCATCTTGTTGCGCACGAGGAATTGCAATTCGGTCCGGAACAGCCCCACCCCTTCGGCACCCGACCCCTCAAGGCTCGGCAGATCGGCCATCAGGCCCGCGTTCATCAGCAACTGCACGGTGGAGCCGCATTTCGCCGTGGCGGGCAGGGCGCGCAGGCTCGCATAGCGTTTCTGCGCCTCGGCCTGCATCGCGATCTTTTCGCGAAACGCGCGCGCCACCGTGTCATCGGGGCGCAAATGGACGATCCCCTGATCACCGTCCACGAGGATCGGATCGCCATTCAGCGCCTCTGCCGTGATCCGTTCGGCATGGATCACCAGCGGGATCGCCAGCGCACGCGCCACAATCGCCGCATGGCTGCCGACCGATCCTTCCTGCAGCACCACACCGCGCAGCTTGCGCCCGTATTCCAGCAGTTCCGCAGGCCCGATGTTGCGCGCCACCAGCACCGGATTTTCCGGCATCTCTGCCCCCGTGTCGCGGCCTTGTCCCGTCAGGATGCGCAGCAGACGGTTCGCCAGATCATCCAGATCATGCAGCCGTTCGCGCAGGTATGCATCCGGCACCTGTTCCAGCCGCGCCCGCGTCGCCGATTGTTCCTTTTCCACCGCCGCCTCTGCCGACAGGCCAAGGGCGATGTCTTCCTCCATCCGGCGCAGCCAGCCGCGCGAATGGGCGAACATCCGGTACGCCTCCAGCACCTGTTTCTGGTCCTTGTCCAGGCTTTCCGCCGCCAGCAGATCATCGACTGACACGCGCAACTGCCCCACGGCGCCGCGGATACGCTCGATTTCCGTCAGCGGGTCATCCGCCACCGGATTGGTCACCACCACCCGCGCCTCGTGCAGCCAGACGCGCCCCTCGGCGGCCCCTTCCTGCCCCGTGGTACCCCGGATCATCACCTGCTGGCGGTGCAGCGCGCGCATCGCGTCACCCTCGCCGTTGAAGACGCCGAGTTCGGTCATCTCGGCCAGCACCATGGCCACGACTTCCAGCGCATAGACCTCATCATCCGAAAACTGCCGCGCCGTTTTCGATTGCACTACCAGCACGCCCAGCTTTTCGCCCACCCGCTGGATCGGCACGCCAAGGAAGGATGAATAAATCTCCTCCCCCGTTTCCGGCATGAACCGGAACCCCTTTTCCGATGGCGCATCTGCGGTGTTCACCGGATTGGCTGTGCGCGCCACGCGCCCCACCAGACCCTCGCCCAGCTTCATGCGCGTCTTATGCACGGCCTCGGGCTTCAAGCCTTCGGTCGCGCACAGCTCCAGCGTTTCCGGATCACGGAACAGATAGATCGAACAGACCTCCGACCCCATGCTGTCGGCAATCAGATGCGTGATCGTATCCAGCCGGTCCTGCCCCTTTGCAGGCACGGCCAGACTGTCGCGCAACCGGCGCAGCAGTTTGCGGCTGTCACTTTCGGTACGATCCGGCATCCGTCTTTCCTTGGGGTTGCACAGCCCTTAGAGCATATGGCGTGCCACAACGGAACGGGGGATGTGGTTTATGTCAGACCCCGCATCGATGACCGCCCTTTGCGGTCATTCACGCCGCCTTCTCCAACCCGAATGCATCATGCAGCGCCTGCACCGCAAGCTCCATGTACTTCCGGTCGATCAGCACCGAGATTTTGATCTCGCTCGTCGTGATGACCTTGATGTTGATATTCTCCGCCGCCAGCGCCTTGAACATCGTGGCCGCCACCCCTGCGTGGCTGCGCATCCCGATCCCCACGACCGAGATTTTGGCCACCGCATCGTCAACCACCACCTTGTCATAAACAAAAGCGCCCGCCGCACTGCCTTCGGCAATCGCCTTTTCGGCGCGCATCACCTGATTGGTCGGGCAGGAAAAGGTCATGTCCGTAAACCCCTCCTCGCTGATGTTCTGGATGATCATGTCCACATTGACACCCGCATCCGACAGAGGCCCAAAGATCGCGGCCGCCACGCCTGGGCGGTCGGCGACACGCAGCAGCGTCATCTTCGCCTCATCCCGGCTGTAGGCCACGCCAGAGACAACTTTCGATTCCATGATTTCATCCTCGTCGCAGACCAGCGTTCCAGAATTGTGATCGGTATCTTCAAAAGACGACAGCACCCGCAGCCGCACCTTGTAGCGCATGGCCAGTTCCACCGACCGCGTCTGCAGCACCTTGGCGCCGAGCGAAGCCAGCTCCAACATCTCTTCGAACGCGATCTTGTCGAGCTTGCGGGCGCGTCCCACGATCCGCGGGTCCGTCGTATAGACCCCGTCCACATCCGTGTAGATATCGCAGCGTTCCGCATCGAACGCCGCCGCAAAGGCCACGGCGGTGGTATCCGATCCGCCGCGCCCCAGCGTTGTGATCCGCCCCTCAGGGCTGACCCCCTGAAACCCCGCCACAACCGCGACCTTGAACCCTTCGGCGAACTTCGCGTCGATATGGGCGCGCGGGATATCGATGAACCGCGCCGCCGAATGCGCCGATGTCGTCTGGATCGGCACCTGCCAGCCCTGCCATGACCGCGCAGGCACATCCATTTCCTGCAGCGTCAGCGCCATCAGCCCCGCCGTCACATTCTCGCCCGCCGACACGACCGCATCATATTCGCGCGCATCGAACATGGGTGAGGTCGCCTCCACCCAACCGACCAGCTCATTCGTCTTGCCCGACATGGCCGAGACAATGACGATCACGTCATAGCCGCGCTCCACCTCGCGCCTGACCTTTTCGGCGGCATTCCTGATGCGCGCGAGGTCAGCCACCGAGGTGCCCCCGAATTTCATCACCAAAAGCGGCATGGCCACCCCTTGCGCCTGCGTCCCACTGTCGGCGCTGTCTTTATGCGGGGCATCGCAGGCGTGCAAGGGGGCGACCGATACGGCTGGCCACAAGGCCCCCGGCTTGCGATCGTCGGGTGCCTCCCTCCCCCCAGTGTGGGGGAGGGCCGGGGTGGGGGGCGTTCCGGCCCGACGCCGCGCGTCTAGACGCCCCGCCACCCGATATCACGGCGGCAGAACCCGCCTGGCCAGTCAATCGCATCCACGGCGCGATAGGCCTGCGCCTGTGCCTCG
>JAAFHS010000330.1 GCA_013298485.1 Rhodobacterales bacterium | reverse complement strand
CAGCGTCTCGAAACACAATTGTTCGCGTGCGTCACCGTCGGGCAGGGCAGGGGCCGCCTGCACCACGATCAGGTTTTCAATCCGGATGCCGAATGCGCCTTCGCGGTAGTACCCCGGCTCATTCGACAGGATCATGCCCACCTCCAGCGGCAGGTCCGACACGCGGGCAATCCGCTGCGGCCCCTCATGCACTGACAGGAACGCCCCCACCCCGTGCCCCGTGCCATGGTCGAAATCCATACCCGCCACCCACAACGGATAGCGCGCCAGCCCGTCCAGATGCGCGCCCGCCACACCCTTTGGAAACCGTACCCGGCTGATCGCGATCATCCCCTGCAGCACGCGCGTGAAACACATCCGCGCCTCATCCCCCGGATCACCGACGCCAACCGTGCGCGTGATATCAGTCGTCCCGTCAAGGTATTGCGCCCCGCTGTCCACCAGCAGCAGCGTATCCTGTTCCACCACGCGGTTCGTCGCATGCGTCACGCGGTAATGCATGATCGCCCCGTTCGGCCCCGCCCCGCTGATCGTGTCAAAGCTGATGTCGTGCAGCGCATTGGTCGCCCGGCGATACCCCTCCAAAGCCGTGACCACATCAATCTCGGTCAACCCGCCTTGTGGTGCGCGCGCGTCCAGCCAAGCTAGGAATTCGCAGACCGCCGCCCCGTCGCGCAGATGCGCATCCCGCATGCCCTGAATTTCCGCCGCGTTCTTGCACGCCTTCGGCATCCGGCAGGGATCATCGCCCCAGGCCACCGCCACCTCTGCATCCTCCAGTTCCAGGCTGACGGTCAGCGGTGCCGTCCCCCGGTCCACGCGCACCGGTCCCTGCAGCAGGCGCAAGGCCGGCACGAAGGCTGCCACCGGGCGCAGGCTGACCTGCGCACCCAGATGCGCGCGCACCGCATCGTCAAACTTCGCCGCATCTGCAAACAGCGTCACCCGCGCATCATCATGCAGAATCGCAAACCCATGCAGGATCGGGTTGCGCGCCACATCCGCCCCCCGGACGTTCAGCAGCCAGCAGAGCGAATCCGGCAGCGTGATCACCGCCGCCCTTTGCCCTGCGCGGCGCAACCCTTCCGCCAGCCGCGCGCGTTTGTCGGCATGCGTCTCGCCTGCAAGTGCTACCGGATGCGCAAAGGCCCGCCCCATCGGTGGTGCGGGCTGATCAGCCCATAGCGGATCAATGAAATTGCTGACAGGTTCTAGGCTTACGCCTGTTCCTTCAAGCTCGGCCTCAAGTTTTGCAATCTCATCCTTGGTATGCAGCCAGGCATCATACGCGATCACACCCGATGCCAGATGATCCTTGATCCATACGCCCGGCTTCACCTCCGGCCACGGCACCGGCGTAAAGGCCGCAAGATCGACCTGCCCCTTCACCTGTGTCCGGTACCGCCCGTCGATGAACACGCCTGCCACGTCCGGCAACACGATGCAAAACCCCGCCGAGCCTGTGAAGCCCGTCAGCCACTGCAACCGCTGGTCCCGCGCGGCCACATATTCCCCCTGATGCGCATCGCTGCGCGGCACGGTGAACCCCGCCATCCCCGCCGCCGCCAGCGCCCGCCGCAACGCCGCCAGCCGCGCAGGGCCTGCCGTCGGATCGGCGGTCGTTTCGAAATCCTGAAACATCATCTTGCCCGCCGCCGTGCGCCGCCCTTGGGGTTCGCATCGAACAGGCTCGCAAGCTGCTCTGTCATCGCGCCGGCCAATTGCTCTACATCCGTGATCGTCACGGCCCGCTGATAGTACCGCGTCACATCATGCCCGATGCCGATCGCGATCAACTCCACCGCACGCCTGCGTTCCACCATCGCAATCACATCGCGCAGGTGCTTTTCCAGATAATTCGCCTGATTGACCGACAAGGTGCTGTCATCCACAGGTGCGCCGTCCGAAATCACCATCAGGATCTTGCGCGCCTCGGGCCGGTGCGCCGCCCGCCGGTGCGCCCATTCCAGCGCCTCGCCGTCGATATTTTCCTTCAGCAAGCCCTCTTTCATCATCAGCCCAAGGTTTGGTCGCACCCGCCGCCACGGCGCATCCGCCGCTTTGTAGATGATGTGGCGCAGATCGTTCAGGCGGCCTGGTCCCTGCGGACGCCCGCTGGCCAGCCAGCGTTCGCGCGCCTGTCCGCCCTTCCACGCCCGCGTGGTAAATCCCAGAATCTCCACCTTCACCGAACAGCGTTCCAGCGTGCGTGCCAGCACATCCGCACAAATCGCCGCAATCGAAATCGGCCGCCCGCGCATCGACCCTGAATTATCCAGCAGCAGGGTCACGCAGGTATCGCGGAACTCCGTATCCTTTTCCTGCTTGAACGACAGCGGCGTTGTGGGGTTCGCCACCACCCGCGCCAGACGCCCCGCATCCAGCGTGCCTTCTTCCAGATCAAACAGCCAGCTGCGGTTCTGCTGCGCCTGCAACCGCCGCTGCAGCTTGTTGGCCAGACGGCTGACCGCCCCCTTCAGCGGTTCCAACTGCTGATCCAGATAGGCGCGCAGGCGTTCCAGTTCGGCCGGTTCCGCCAGGTCTTCCGCCTTGATTTCCTCATCAAAATCAGTTGTGTAGACGGCATAGTTCGGATCCGCATCCGAATGCGGTGCAGGCGCCGGCGGCTCCAGCGGGGCCTCGCCATCGGGCATTTCCGTCTCGTCGCCCTGTTCCATGTCGGCGCTGTCTTCCATCGTCACCTGCGCCTGTGACTGGTCCTGCTGCTCTTCCTGACTGCGCTCTGGCGTGGCGTCGCTGTCCTGATCCTCCTGCTCCTCATCGCCTGCGCTGTCCGGCTGATCCTCGGCCTCTTCGTCCTGGCCCGCGTCGTCTTCCGGGTCATCCATATCCGGATCATCGCCCAGCTGGTCGCCATAGCCGAGGTCCGAGATCACCTTCCGCGTCATCCGCGCAAAACCCGCCTGATCGGCCAGCATTGCCCCCACATCCGCCAGCGCCCCGCCCGCCTGTTCCTCCATGACGCTGCGCCACAGATCCATCACGTTGGCCGCACCCCGCGGCAGATCGCGCCCCGTCGCCAGATGCCGCACAAGGTAGCCCGCCGCCACTGACAGCGGCGCATCCGCGCTTTGCGTGATTTGCGCATATCCCTTGCGGTCCGCCTCATGGGCGATCTTGGCATCGATGTTCACCGCGGTTCCCGGCATCGCCCGCGCACCTACCGCCTCGCAGCGCGCCGTCTCCATCGCCTCGTAAATCTCGCGCGCGAGCGGCCCTGTGGGCGCATAACGCGCCGAGACCCCCTCGTCATGATGGCGCAGCCGCATCGCCAGCGCATCCGCCGTGCCGCGTGCCAGCATCACCTCATCCCGCGTCATCCGGCGGCTGACCTGCGGCAGGCGCATGCCATCCTTGGTGATCCCCGGCGGGTCCACCGTATAGGCTACCGTCAGCTCAGGCAGATCGGCCATGGTGCGCGTCGCCTCGGCCAGCGCTTTCTTGAACGGATCGGCGGGATTGTCGTTTGGTTTTGTCATGGAACGGATAAAGCACTGCTCTCGGGGCAGGGCAAGATGGCCTGCGCAAACTTTGCAAAAACGCACAGCGCAGGCGCATTCTATCAGGCTTTATATCCCCGCCGCACGGTTATATGTCCCGTCATGCAAAATCTTCTCATCAGTGGAGCCGTCCATGACCGCCAAACCGAAAATCGCCCTCATCATCGGGTCCACCCGCAAGACCCGCTTTGCCGACAAACCCGCAGCCTGGATGCTGAAACAGATGCAGGCCCGCGATGACATGACGGTGGAACTCGTCGATCTGCGCGATTTTGATTTGCCGCTGTTTGATGAGGCTGCGTCGAACCTGTGGATGCCGTCGTCAGACCCGCGCGCCGTGGCGTGGCAGAACAAACTGGCCGAATTTGATGGCTACATCTTTGTAGTTGCCG
>JAAFHS010000333.1 GCA_013298485.1 Rhodobacterales bacterium | reverse complement strand
CCCGTCCCCTTCATGCCGGATCAGCCAGAACGCGCGGGTCAGATGGACCTCATCTGCCAGCACGCGTGTCAGTTCCGGTGCCGCCGGCAGGGCAAAGTCATGCACGACGCCAATCCCCGCCCCCGCCCGCAGCCAGTTCAACTGCACCGATACCGAGTTCGAGGCGAGCGGTGCCGCCTGCACGCCCACCTCGGCCAGATAATCCAGCTCCTTGTCAAAGATCATGTCCGGGATATAGCCGATCATCCGGTGGGCCCGCAGGTCGCCCCGCCCTATGGGCGTGCCGCTGGTGGCCAGATAGTCCCGGCTGGCCGCCAGATGCAGCTGGTAATCGGCGATCTTCTGCACGGTCACCCGCCCCGTCACGGGCTGACTGACCGCGATCGCCATATCCGCCTCGCGCTTTGACAGGTTGAACACGCGCGGCAGGGCCACGATCTGCACCTCCAGCCCCGGATTGGCATCACAGATCGCGGTCAGCACCTTTGGCAGCAGATAATTCGCACAACCATCCGGTGCCCCGATCCTGATCTGTCCCGTCAGTCCTTGCGTGCCCTGCAGCGCGTCCCGCGCCGCCACCATCGCGGCCTCCGCCGCCTCGGCATGCGCCATCAGCCGCGCGCCCGCATCCGTGACCGCATAGCCCTGCGGCGATTTCGCGAACAGGGGCGCGCCCATCGCCGCCTCCAGCCGTGCCACGCGCCGCCCCACCGTTGCCGGATCAATCCGCAGGTTCTTGCCCGCCGCCGTCAGGCTTTCGCTGCGCGCCACCGCAAGAAACACCCGCAGATCATCCCAATCCATACCTGCAATCCTGCAAAATGACTTTGGGACATTGCCGCTGTTCACCGCATTTCCGCAAGACTATTGTGCCGCCAAAGCACAGGGAGCACGCCATGCAGGAACTGACCCACTGGATCAACGGCAAACACGTCAAGGGAACGTCCGGCCGTTTCGCCGATGTCTACAACCCCGCCACCGGCGAAGTGCAGGCGCGTGTGCCGCTGGCATCCAAGGCCGAACTTGACGCAGCCGTCGCCGATGCCGCCGCCGCCCAGATCAAATGGGGGGCCACCAACCCACAGCGCCGTGCCCGTGTGATGATGGCCTTCGTCGGGCTTCTGAACCGCGACATGGACAAGCTGGCCGAAGCCCTTTCCCGCGAACACGGCAAGACCATCCCCGATGCCAAGGGCGATATCCAGCGCGGGCTTGAGGTGATCGAATACTGCATCGGCGCACCCCAGATGCTAAAGGGCGAATTCACCGACAGCGCAGGCCCCGGCATCGACATGTATTCGATGCGCCAGCCGATTGGTGTGGCTGCAGGCATCACGCCCTTCAACTTCCCCGCCATGATCCCGATGTGGAAAATGGGCCCGGCGCTGGCCTGCGGCAATGCCTTCATCCTAAAACCGTCCGAGCGTGACCCCTCCGTGCCCCTGATGCTGGCCGCACTGATGCAGGAGGCGGGCCTGCCCGATGGCGTGCTGCAGGTCATCAACGGCGACAAGGAAAGCGTTGACGCCATCCTTGATAACCCGACGATTGCAGGCATCGGCTTTGTCGGATCGACGCCCATTGCCGAATACATCTATGGGCGCGGCTGTTCCAACGGCAAGCGCGTGCAGTGCTTCGGCGGGGCCAAGAACCACATGATCATCATGCCCGACGCCGATCTGGATCAGGCCGCCGATGCGCTGATCGGCGCGGGCTATGGCGCTGCGGGTGAACGCTGCATGGCGATTTCCGTGGCCGTGCCGGTGGGTGATGCGACGGCAGATGCGCTGATCGAACGGCTGATCCCGCGCATCGAAAAGCTGAAAGTGGCCCCTTACACGGCGGGCAATGACGTGGATTACGGCCCAGTCGTCACGGCAGCGGCCAAGGCGAACATCCTGAAGCTGGTCGAATCCGGTGTGGCGCAAGGCGCGAAACTGGTGGTCGACGGGCGCGGCTTTACCCTGCAGGGCTATGAGAACGGCTTTTTCGTCGGGCCGCATCTGTTTGACCACGTGACGACCGATATGGACATCTACCGCCGCGAAATCTTCGGGCCTGTCCTGTCGACCGTGCGCGCCAAAACCTATGAAGAGGCGCTTGGTTACGCGATGGACCACGAATACGGCAACGGCACCGCGATCTTTACCCGTGATGGCGACACGGCCCGCGATTTTGCCAACCGGGTGAATGTGGGAATGATCGGGATCAACGTGCCGATCCCCGTGCCACTGGCCTATCATACCTTTGGCGGCTGGAAGAAATCGGGCTTTGGCGATCTGAACCAGCATGGCCCGGATGCCTTCCGCTTTTACACCCGCACCAAAACCATCACCGCGCGGTGGCCATCCGGCATCAAGGAAGGGGCCAGCCTCAACTTCCGCCCGATGGACTGACCCCGGGAAAAGGCGTGGCACGGGAATGCCACGCCTTTTTGACTTGCCTTTGCGGCGGCGAAGATGCCCCCTGACGGCATGACCTGGACCGCCCCTTTTGCCATGCACAGCCCCGCCCTGCAGGCCCGCCTTGCCGCCCTGCCCGTGCAACCTGTGCCCGCGGGCACCATGCTGTTTCACGCAGGCGATCCCGCACGGAATTTCGTGATTGTTCTCAAGGGCCGGATCGATGTCTATCTGACCGGTACGTCGGGGCGCGAGATTCTGCTGTACGCGGTGGAGCCTGGCCAAAGCTGTGTGCAATCCACCCTTGGCCTGATGGGCGATGAACCCTTTACCGGCGAAGCGGTGGCTGCAACCGATATCGACGTTGTTACCATCCCGAAACCCATGTTCCTCGCGATGATGGATACGGATGCCGGTTTTCGCGCCTTTGTCATGCAGGCTTTTGCGCAACGCATGTCCGATATCACGCGGCTGCTGGAACGCGTGGCTTTTGGCCGCATCGAAAGCCGCCTTGCCGCTGCCCTGATCGATCTGGCCGATGGCGATACCGTGCATGCGACCCATGCCGATCTTGCCGCCCGCATCGGCAGCGCGCGCGAGGTGATCTCGCGCAGGCTCGAGGCGATGGCGCGCGCAGGGCTGGTCAGCACAGACCGCAGTGTCGTGCATCTGCGCGATGTGACAGCCCTGCAGCGCCTCGCCGCGACAGCCGACGCATTGTGACCTCGTCACAGACCGCAGGGCGATGGCAGGGTTAGGATGACGTATCACGCCGCCCGATGTCCGGGCGGCAAAGGGATGGGAGAACAGAATGTTCAAGACAAATGAAGGCACCTTTGACCGCGTCTTGCGGGTCGTCGTCGGCTTAGGCCTCGTCGTCTGGTTCTTTGCCGATCAAGGTAGTGGCCTGTTGCACTACGCCAAGCTGCTCGGCCTCGTGTTTGTGGCGACCGGCCTTGTCGGCACCTGCCCGATCTACCGCGTGCTGGGCGTATCGACCTGCGCGATGAAGCGGACCTGACGCCGCCTCTCCCGCGCAGCGGCCCCCATGGTCCCCAGCCATGGGGGCTATCTTTTGCTTTTCGCCCCGATTGCAGTCATAATCCGGCATCGGA
The DNA here is from genome assembly GCA_013298485.1 of Rhodobacterales bacterium. Taxonomy (GTDB): domain Bacteria; phylum Pseudomonadota; class Alphaproteobacteria; order Rhodobacterales; family Rhodobacteraceae; genus JAAFHS01. Next base: position 361 of record JAAFHS010000333.1, on the reverse strand, counting down.
GGATTGCTGATGGTCATCTTGCGCCCCTGCCTTATCGCATTGCTCTGCACCGGCGCGTCCGCCGCCAGCGCCGCCTGCGCATCGCTTGTGACCTCGGTCTGCCCTGACGCGTCCGCCGATGACACGTCCACTCCCCGCTTCATCCGCCTGCCGCCCCGCCCCCCCGCCTTTGCGGAAGGTGAGGTGTTTCCGGTGCAGGACTACAGCCTGTTGATGAACCCCGAACGCTATGGCCTGCCGCCCGTCGACGGGCCGTGGCGCTACTATCAGGTCGATCATGAGGTGTTTCGCGTCGACAATGCCACGCAGCGCGTACTGGAGGTTGTGACCGACGGCAACCGCCTGATGATCAGGTAAGATC
>JAAFHS010000033.1 GCA_013298485.1 Rhodobacterales bacterium | reverse complement strand
CTTGGCTGCGGTGTCGCGATTGCGGCTCCATACCGTGAATTCCGCCGCCGGAAAGGCGCTGCCGTAAGCCTGCACCATGGAGCGCGCGACAGTGCCCGCCCCCACCAGCAGGATGCGGCGGGCATCCTTTCGCGCAAGGCGTTTGGCTGCGATGAGGCTGTCGCCCGCGGTTTTCCATTTGGTCACAAGATGGAAGTCCAGCAGGGCCACCATTTCGCCCGTGTCATCGCCAAACAGGGTCACTGAACCGTTCACGGTAGGCAGGCGCGGGGCGTTGCCGGGAAAAATCGTGCCGCACTTGACCAGCAGACCCAAACCATCAATCCACGCGGCACGGTTGAGCAGGGTGTCATTGCCGCGATAGAGCAACATATCCTTGATCTCGGCGCGCGGCAGGCGGTGGCCCGCCTCAAGTGCCGCCGTCAGGCCAGCCCATGAAAGGTGCGCCTCGGCATCTTTTCCGATGATCGTGGTCATAATCCGGCCTCCTGTGGGGTCAGCAATCCTTCGTCAACCAGCCGCTGCGCCCAAGGTGCGGGACCGTCAAACTGATGTGTGCGCCATCCGCGTGCCGCTGCGGCGGCGATGTTGTCGGCGCGGTCGTCGACAAACAGCAGGGCATCGGGCGGCAGACCGCAATCATCCTCGACCATCGCATAGATGCGCGGATCGGGTTTCGTGACACCCATGCGGCCCGAGATATAGGGGCGGTCGAATTCATGCAGGATGTCGTATTGCGTCAGCGCGAAGGCAAAGGAATGGATGCCGAAATTCGACAGGGCGAAGACCGGCACGCCCTTGGCGCGCAAAGTGCGCAGCAGGGCAATCGACCATTCGATGCGCGGGGAGGCCATGTCGATCCAGTGGTCATGCCACCAGCGCAGTTCGGTTTCCCATCCCGGGTGACGCGCGGCCCAGTCATAGATGGTGTCGCGGAAGGGGCCGCCTGCATCGATCACCTCGTTCATCGCATGGGGATCAGTTTCGGCAAACAGCCGCATGCGGGCCTCTATCCCGATGCGCGCATCGTAATAGCGTTCGGGGTTCCACTCGATCAGGACATTGCCGATGTCGTAGATCACCGCCTGTGGTTTCATCGCACCCTCGTTTCCCGCCAGAGCGTATAAAGCCCGGCCCCCACGATCAGCGCAATGCCGATCCATGCGTAAATATCGGGGAAGGTGTTGAAGAACACGACACCCCAGATCACCGCAAGGGGGACGGCGACATATTCAAAGGGCGCGATGAGGGCGGCTTCGCCCGTGCGGTACGCCTGTCCGACCAGAAGGCCGCCGACGGTGACCGACAGGCTGGTGGCGAGGAAGGCGGGCCAGTCGGCCATCGGCGGCCAGAGCCAGCCCCGGAACAGAAATGCGATGGACGGGTCGCTGGAGGCCGCCAGATGGCCATCGCCGAAGGTCAGGCCCATGGCGGTGCTGACGATGATAAAGCCGATCTGGACGTAGAAATTCAGGGCAAAGGCGCTTTCGCTGTCTTTCATGTGGCGGGTCATCAGATTGGTGGCGGCATAGCCCAGGGCCGAGATCAGCACGAGGATGGCGGCAGGCTGAAACACTCCCGCGCCGGGGCGGAACATGATGATGACGCCAAGCATGCCGACGCCTACGGCGGCCCAGCGGCGGGGGCCGACCTGTTCCTGCAGGACCAGGACCGACAGGACCGTGACCATCAGGGGGCTGACAAAGGCGATGGCGACTGCATCGGCCAGCGGCATGGCGGCAAGGGCGATGAAATAGGTGACGTTAGAGATCAGCACGAAGCCGACGCGGAGCAGATGACCACGCGGGCGGCGGGTGATGAGGGTGGCAAAGGAGGTGCGGGTCGCGGCGATGATGATGGCGAGGAACACAAGGCCGAGGAAGGCGCGGGTCAGGATGACCTGATGCAAGGCATAATCGCCCGACAGCGCCTTGATGGCGACATCGTTGATCGACAGGGTGGCGGACCCTGCGAGGGCACACAGGATGGGCAGCAGGGCGGGGCGGGTGGTCATTCCCGTATCAAGGCGCAGCGCCTGCGGAAATCTGTTCTGGCGGCGACATCACCGGGCGGCGGCGCGCAGGATGCGGTCGAGGGCATCGAGAAACCGCGAACGGTCGGCGGGGGAGAACGGCCTGCCGCCGCCCTGGCGGAAGGGATCGGCGCTGCGCAGGTCGGACATGAGGTCACGGGTGGCAAGGACCATGCCGATATTGGCGGGTGTCAGCTCCTCGCCATTGTGTTTCAGGACGCGGGCACCGGCGGCGACGCATTTGGCGGCCAAGGGGATATCCCCTGTGACAACGACATCGCCTTTGGTGGCGTGATCGGCGATCCATTTGTCGGCTTCATCCGGGCCTTGGGCGACAAAGATGCTGTCGACCAGCGGGTTCTGCGAAGGCCTGATGCCGCCGTTCGACACCAGCACCATGCGGGTCTGCAGGCGGGTGGCGACGCGCTCGGCCTCGGCCTTCACGGGGCAGGCATCGGCATCGATGTAAAGGGTCATGCGGCGGCAGGTTCGTCGGGTGGGGTATCGGGCCGGGGTCTGCCGTTGCGGCGCAGGCGGCGGATGGCGACGTAGAACACGGGCGTCAGCAGCAGGCCGAGCAGCGTGACGCCGATCATGCCGGAAAACACGGCAGTGCCAAGGGCCTGACGCATCTCGGACCCGGGACCGGAGGCGATGACCAAGGGCACAACGCCGAGGATGAAGGCAAAGGCGGTCATCAGGATGGGGCGCAGACGCTGGCGGCTGGCGTCGACGGCGGCGTCAACGGGGCTGAGGCCGCGATCGGCCTCGGCCTGTTTGGCGAATTCGACGATCAGGATCGCGTTTTTCGCGGCGAGGCCGACAAGGACGATGAGGCCGATCTGGGTCAGCACGTTGTTGTCCATGCCGCGCAGGCTGACGCCGATGAGGGCGGCGAGGATGGAGAGGGGCACGATCAGGACGATGGCGAGGGGCAGGGACCAGCTTTCATAAAGGGCGGCGAGGACGAGGAAGGCGAAGAGGACGGAGAGGGCAAAGACATAGATGCTGCTGCCCTGGTCGCGTTCCTGCAGGGCAAGCTCGGTCCATTCAAAAGTGACGCCGGGGGGGGCGGCGGCACGGGCGATGTTTTCCATGGCGACCAGCGCCTGCCCGGTCGAGACGCCGGGGGCCGCGTTGCCCTGCAGCGGGACAGAGACGAGCATGTTGTAATGCTGCACCAGCTGTGGCCCGGTGGTGTCGCGGATGGTGACCAGCGTGCCGAGTGGGACGAGGGCACCGGTGGCGGACCGGACCTTGAGACGCGCGATATCCTCGGCCTCGACGCGGAACCGCTGGTCGGCCTGGGCGCGGACCTGGAACTGGCGGCCGAATGCACTGAAATCATTGACGTAAGCCGAACCGAGGTTGATCGACAGGGTTTCAAAGATATTGCCGATGGGCACGTTCAGGATCTGCGCGCGAACCCGGTCGATATCGAGGAAGATCTGCTTGCCGCTGGCCGAGAAGGTGGTGAAGACGCCCGCGACGGAAGGGTCGGACTGCGCCTGCCCCATCATCTGATAGGCGACACCGAGAACGCGGCGCATATCGGCGCTTTCCAGATCCTGCATCTGCAGCTTGAACCCGCCGCCATTGCCGACGCCCTGCACCGAGGGCGGGGGGATGGCGATCACGAACGCCTCACGCAGGCTCTGCAGGCTGCCGTAAAGATCGCCCACGATGGCATCGGCGCGGCGGCCTTCGGCGAGGCGTTCGTCAAACGGGGCGAAGGTCGTGAAGATCACGCCCTGGTTGGAGGCATTGGTGAAGGTGGCACCGGAAAAGCCCGCGAAAGCGACGGCATTGGTGACACCGGGGACGGAGAGGGCGATGTCGCTGGCCTGCCGGATGATCGCATCGGTGCGTTCGAGCGAGGCGCTGTCGGGCAGTTGCACGACGACGATGGCATAGCCCTGATCCATCTGGGGGATAAAGCCCGTCGGCACGCGCTGCGACATCCACCATGTGGCACCGAGAAGGCCCGCAAAGACCACAAACATGCCGAGAAGGGCCGCGGTGGAGCCGACAAGTTTGCGCACCAGCCAGCCATAACCGGACGACAGTTTTTCAAAGCCCCGGTTGAAGGCATCCGCCGCCCCGCCAAAGACGCGGGCCAAGGGGTTTCTGTGGCTGCCGTCATGATGGGGGCGCAGCAGCAATGCCGCCAAGGCTGGTGACAGGCTGAGCGAGTTGAAGGCAGAGATCGCGGTCGCCACTGATATCGTGACGGCAAACTGGGAATAGAACGTGCCGGTGATACCTGCGATGAAGATCGTGGGCACAAAGACCGAGATCAGCACAAGGGCGATCCCGATGACGGCACCCGACACTTCGTCCATCGTGCGATGGGCGGCATCGCGGGGCGACATGCCTGAGGCAATATTGCGTTCGACGTTTTCGACGACGACGATGGCATCATCGACCACGATGCCGATGGCGAGGATCAGGCCGAACAGAGTGAGCAGGTTCAGCGAATACCCCAAGGCCAGCATGACGGCAAAGGTGCCGACGAGTGAGACGGGGATGGCAATCAGCGGAATGATCGCCGCGCGCCAGGATTGCAAGAAAACGATCACCACCAGCACGACCAGAAGAACGGCCTCGAAAATGGTCTTATACACCTCGTCAATCGAGGTGCGGATGAATTCCGTGGGGTTGTAGACGATCTGGTATTCAAGACCCGGCGGGAACAGGGTTTTCAACTCTTCCATCGTGGCGATGATTTCGTCGGATGCGGCAAGGCCGTTTGATCCGGGCCGCTGAAAGATACCCAGCGCCACGGCGGGTTTGTTGTTGAGGTAGGAGTTGGTGGTGTAGCTGCGCGCGCCGATTTCCACGCGGGCCACGTCCGCCACCCGTACGATGCGCCCATCTTCCGTCGCGCGCACGATCACCTGCCCGAACTGGCGGGGCTGTGCGAGACGGCCTTGCGTGGTGACCGAAACCTCGAAATCCGCGTCACCTTCGTTCGGCGGGGCACCCAAAGTGCCACCGGACACCTGGATATTCTGTTCGCGGATGGCGGACACGACATCGCCTGCGGTCAGCCCGAATGAGGCGAGGCGATCCGGATCAAGCCAGACGCGGGCGGCGAATTCACGTTCGCCGAACATGACAAGATCGCCTACGCCATCAAGGCGCACCAGCCGATCCCGGATACGGGCACGGGCGTAGTTTGACACATAAAGCTGATCGAAGGTGTCATCAGGTGACAGGACGTGAATGACCATCATCAGGTTGGGCGAGCTTTTGGTGGTGGTCAGGCCCAGACGGCGCACCTCTTCGGGCAGGCGCGCCTCGGCTGTGGCGACACGGTTTTGCACCAGCACCTGTGCAGCATCGATGTCGGTGCCCAGCTCAAACGTCACGGTCAGGGCCATCGACCCGTCGGCAGTGGAATAGGAAGACATGTAAAGCATGTCTTCGATCCCGTTGATTTCCTGCTCCAGCGGGGTGGCCACGGTCGCGGCGACCGTTTCGGCATCGGCACCGGGATAGTTTGCGCGCACCACGATCGAGGGCGGGGCGATTTCGGGATATTGTTCCACCGGCAGACGCCCGTAGGCCAAAGCCCCAAGCAGCGTCAGGACAATCGACAGGACGGCGGCAAAGATCGGGCGATCAACGAAAAAACCACCCATCACTCAATTCCCTGCCACGGCGGGCAGCTCGACCAGCACCGGGGTGACCACAGCACCGGGGCGCGCGCGCATCAGGCCTTCGATCACGATGGTTTCGGTCCCTTCCAGCCCTTCGCGGATCACGCGGTAGCCATCAATGCGCGGCCCGGGGCGCACCTCGATGGGGGTGACGTTGCCCGCATCATCGACGGTCATCACCAGTTGGCGGTTCTGGTCGCCGACGATGGCGGCATCCGGGATCAGCACGCCCTTGTAGGGAAAGGAGCCCGGCACATTGACGCGCCCGAAGAGGCCGGGGGTCAGCACGCCATCGGGGTTCGGCACGATGGCGCGCACCCGCATGGAGCCGGTGGCGGGATCAAGCCGGTTTTCGGAAAAATCAAGCTGCCCTGTGATCGGCTCCAGCCGTTCGTCCGACAGGCGGATGCGGACCGCGAGCCCGCCGCCGCCTTCCTGCAGGGAGCTGCCGCGCGTGCGGGCGTCTTTGGCGTAGGCAAGGAAATAGCGTTCGTCGATGTCGAAGTAAAAGTAGATCGGATCGATGGAGACGATGGTGGTCAGCACGGTGTCGTCGGCACGGACAAGGTTTCCGGGCGTGACAAGGCGGCGGTCGATGCGGCCCGCGATGGGGGCGCTGACGGCCGAGAAATCAAGGTTGATCTGCGCGGTTTCAACCGCCTGGCGGGCCTGTTCAAGCGCACCGCTGGCGGCAAGAAAGGCCTGCCGGCGTTCATCGACCACCGATTGCGCAATATTGCCCGATGTGCTGAGCGAGGTCGCGCGTTCCATCTGTTCATTGGCGAAATCATAGCTGGCCTGCGCGATTTCAACCTCGGATTCGGCCTGACGCAGGGCGACTTCGAACAGGCGCTGGTCGATGGTGAACAGAAGATCGCCGGCAGCGACCATGGCACCGTCACGGAAATTCGATTCCTGCAGATAGCCGGAGACGCGGGCGCGTACCTCGACCACCTCGGCGGCCTCGAACCGGCCGACGAATTCATCATCCTCCACGATGTCCTTCACGATGGGTCTGGCAACCGTCACTTCGGGTGGCGGGGCAGTTTGCGCGGTTGCGGCAAAGCTGGTCAGTGATGCAAGGATCATGGCGAAGATGAAGCGGTGAAGCATCCTTTGGCCTTTCAAAAGCGGGGCGAAAATCATCGGGGAGATGGATGAAACGTCACACCATCAAACTGGTCACACGCAACCCATCTTGCATCTGCAGGGAGAGCGTCAAACATCAACATTCAACGCCTTTGGGAAATGTTCAAGCGAAATCACAGGGTAGTGCCAATACACAGGCGATGGATGGTGCAGTCTTACTTGCGAATGATTATCATCTGTGCATATGATTGCAAATCGTTCGCATATTGCGACGGGACTGCGGCAACGTGAAGAAGGAGACGTGCAGTGATGCGGCGTGCGGTGTTTTCGGGTGTTCTGGGCGCGGTCCTGATGGCATCGGGCGCATCGGCGCAGGATGACACGTTCAAGGTGGTGACGACCTTTACCATTATCGCAGACATGGCGCGCAACGTGGCAGGTGATGCGGCGGTTGTGGAATCGATCACCAAGGCGGGGGCGGAAATCCATGGCTATGAACCGACGCCGGGGGATATCATCCGGGCGCAGGATGCCGATCTGATCCTGTGGAACGGGCTGAACCTGGAACGCTGGTTCGCGCAGTTCTTTGACAATCTGACGGATGTGCCGAGTGCGACACTGACCGACGGGATCGTGCCGATGAGCATCGGCGAGGGCGAATATGCGGGCAAGCCGAACCCGCATGCGTGGATGAGCCTGGAGAATGCGATGATCTATGTGGATAACATCCGCGATGCGATGTCGGAACATGATCCCGTGCATGCGGCGGTCTATGCGGCGAATGCCGAGGCGTACAAGGCCGAGATCACGGCGGCGATCGCGCCTTTGCGTGCGGCCGTGCTGGCGGTGCCGGAGGATCAGCGCTGGCTGGCCTCTTGCGAGGGCGCGTTCAGCTATCTGATCCGTGATTTTCAGATGAAGGAGCTGTATCTGTGGCCGATCAATGCGGATGCGCAAGGCACGCCGCAACAGGTGCGCAAAGTGATTGATGCGATCCGGGCGAATGACATTCGGGCGGTGTTCTGCGAAAGCACGGTCAGTCAGGACCCGGCCCGGCAGGTGGCGCGTGAAACGGGGGCGGCCTATGGCGGGGTGCTGTATGTGGACAGTCTGACAGAGGCGGATGGGCCGGTGCCGACGTACATCGACCTGCTGCGCGTCACATCGCAGACGATTGTGGACGGGTTGACCAAGTGAGTGTTCCGCAGGATCAGACGACGGCAGGTCCGGGGATCACGGCGAAGGGTGTCTATGTCACCTATCGCAACGGCCAGACCGCGCTGCGCGATACCAGTTTTGACATTCCGACGGGCACGATCACCGGATTGGTCGGGGTGAACGGGGCGGGAAAATCGACGATCTTCAAGGCGATCATGGGATTCGTGCCGGTGGCGAAGGGCGAGATCACGGTTTTGGGGCAGTCGGTCAAATCGGCGCTGAAGGCGAACCTTGTGGCCTATGTGCCGCAATCGGAAGAAGTGGATTGGTCGTTTCCGGTGCTGGTCGAGGATGTGGTGATGATGGGCCGTTATGGCCATATGGGGTTTTTCCGCATCCCCGGCCCTGCGGACCATGCGGCCGTGACAAGCGCGCTGGCGCGGGTGAACATGACCGCGTTTCGCAAACGCCAGATCGGTGAGTTGTCGGGCGGGCAGCGAAAGCGGGTGTTTCTGGCGCGCGCACTGGCGCAGGACGCGCGGGTGATCCTGCTGGACGAGCCGTTCACGGGCGTCGATGTGCAGACCGAGGATGCGATCATCGCCCTGTTGCGCGCGATGCGCGATGAAGGGCGGGTGATGCTGGTGTCGACCCATAACCTGGGATCAGTACCCGAATTCTGCGATCGCACCGTGCTGGTGAAAGGTACGGTGCTGGCTTACGGGCCGACCGAGACAACCTTCACGCGCGAGAATCTGGAACTGGCCTTTGGCGGGGTGCTGCGACACTTCGTGCTGGGCGGGGCGGACCTGCACGACGATGATGATGCGCGCAGCGTGTCGGTCTTTACCGATGACGAAAGGCCGTTCGTGATCTACGACAAGCCCGGCCCGAAGGTGGTGGAATGACCGAAACGCTGCTGCTGCCGTTTCAATACAGCTATATGACCAATGCGATGTGGGTCTCGGCGCTGGTGGGGGGGGTCTGCGCCTTTCTGTCGGTCTATCTGATGCTGAAAGGCTGGTCGCTGATCGGTGATGCGCTGAGCCATTCCATCGTGCCGGGCGTGGCGGGGGCCTATATGCTGGGCCTGCCCTTTGCGCTTGGCGCTTTTGTGGCGGGCGGGCTGGCCGCCGGGGCCATGCTGTTTCTGAACCAGCGATCCGGATTGAAGGAAGATGCGATCATCGGGCTGATCTTCACCTCATTCTTCGGGCTGGGGCTGTTCATGGTGTCAGTCTCGCCCACTTCCGTATCGGTGCAGACCATCACGATGGGGAACATCCTTGCCATCACGCCAGAGGATACGCTGCAACTGGCGCTGATCGGTTTCGTCTCGCTGGCCGTGCTGCTGGCGAAATGGAAAGACCTGATGGTCACGTTCTTTGATGAGAACCACGCGCGGTCGATGGGCATCAACACAGGCCTGTTGAAGGTGGTGTTTTTCGCCTTGCTGGCAGCCTGCTGTGTCGCGGCATTGCAGACGGTGGGGGCATTTCTGGTGATTGCCATGGTGGTGACACCAGGGGCCACGGCCTATCTGCTGACCGACCGGTTCCCGCGTCTGTTAATGCTGAGCGTGGCCATCGGGTCCAGCACCAGCTTTGTCGGGGCTTATCTCAGCTTTTTCCTGGACGGGGCCACGGGCGGGTTGATCGTGGTGCTGCAGACAGTGATCTTTCTGGTGGCTTTCGTCTTTGCGCCGAAGCACGGCTATCTGTCGGCCCGCCGCCGCGCTGCGCGCGTGCTGGAGGATGCGGCATGATCGCGACCCTGATCCAGCCGTTCCAGTTCGCCTTCATGAACAACGCCTTTCTGATCATGGCGATCATCGCCGTCCCCATGGCGCTGCTGTCCTGCTATCTGGTGTTGAAAGGCTGGTCGCTGATGGGCGATGCGATCAGCCATGCCGTCCTGCCCGGCGTGGTGCTGGCGTATCTGGTGAACATCCCGCTGATCATCGGGGCGTTTTGCGCGGGGATGTTCTGTGCGCTGGCAACGGGATTCCTGAAGGAAAACAGCCGCGTGAAACAGGATACCGTGATGGGCATCGTGTTTTCCGGCATGTTTGGCCTGGGCATCGTGATGTATACCAAGATCAGTACCGATGTGCATCTGGACCATATTCTGTTCGGCAACATGCTGGGTGTCGGCGCGCAGGATTTGTGGACGGCGGGCCTGATTGCGCTGCTGGTGACGGCGGTCATTCTGGCCAAGCGGCGTGATCTGATGCTGCACGCATTCGACGCGGTCCAGGCGCAGGCGGCCGGATTGCCGGTGCGGGTGCTGCATTACGGGCTGCTGGCCATGATATCGCTGACCATTGTGGCGACATTGTCCGCCGTGGGCATCATCCTGTCGATCGGCCTGCTGATTGCACCGGGCGCGATTGCGTTTCTTTTGACGCGGCAGTTTGATCGGATGCTGATGGTGGCGGTCGGCGTGACGCTGCTGGCGGGGTTTCTTGGGGTCTATCTGAGCTTTTATATCGACAGCGCGCCCGCGCCCACGGTGATCCTGATCCTGACGGCGATCTTCATTCTGGCGTTTCTGCGATCGGCATGGCAGGCCAAGGTGCAGGTGCCGCAGGATCATGCTGCGGGCAGCGCAGGCTGAGCCGGTTTTCCATCTGCATCGAAATCGGGCAATCCACCGACCGGACGGGCGGCAATTGTGCAATGGCATGGAATTGCAAAGGCGACGCATGGCCACGCTTTGCGAAAGGTGCCGTCGGCATGGGATTGCCAGATCGCAGTCGCCGGGGATGGCATGAAAGAACGTTTGTCCATCATCGTCGTGGAACAGGATGCGGACCGGGCGCTGCGGATCGTTGATGGCCTGCGTGAGACGGGCACGCATGATATTCTGGTGATTTCGGAAAGTGCCGCACTGGCGCGGCGCATTGCCGAACGCAAACCCGATATCGTGCTGATTGATGCAGGCGATCCGTCGCGCGACGTGCTGGAAGAGCTTGCCCTGGCGGCAGGCCCGATGGAACGGCCCGTGGCGATGTTTGTCGACCGGTCTGATGCCGCCCTGACGCGCGCGGCGATTGCGGCAGGCATGTCGGCCTATGTGGTCGATGGATTGCGGGCGGACCGGATCAAACCGATTCTTGATGCCGCGATGGCGCGGTTTCACATGTTCCAGCAGATGCGTGCGGAACTGACGGCCACCAAAGCGGCGCTGGAAGAACGCAAGGTCATCGAACGGGCCAAGGCCATTCTGATGCGGGCGCGCGGGATCGATGAAGAGGCGGCCTATGTGCTGCTGCGCAAGACGGCGATGGATCAGGGGCGCAGGCTGGCTGATATCGCGCAGCAGCTGGTGATGGCGGCGGGGCTGCTGACATGACCGCGCGGACCATGCGCCTTGGCTTTGTGCCACTGACGGATGCGGCATCCCTGATTGTGGCCCATGAACTGGGTTTTGCGGCGGAAGAGGGGTTGGCGCTTGATCTGAT